>NZ_JBFBBD010000011.1:0-131108 GCF_040689515.1 Streptomyces sp. NPDC051173 | reverse complement strand
CCAGACTCGACCGGCACACCGCCGATCACCCAGAAGAATCCTCCGCCGCCCCAGCCGCATGATCAACCCCCGAAGGATTTACGACGCAGACCACTTAGTGGCGGGAGATGCCCAGCGAGTTCGGTCCCTGGCCGACGGTCTATGGCCGCTTCGGGGCTCTGCCCGGCAGGTCCCGGGGCGGGCTGACCAGCAAGTTTCACCTCGCCGCAGACCGTAAGTGCCGTCCGTTGTCCCTCGCGCTGACCGTGGGACAGGCCGCCGACAGCCCGCAGTTCGTCCCCGTGCTGCAGAAGGTACGGGTCCGTCTGCCCGTCGGACGTCCCCGCACCCGGCCCGACACGGTCGCCGCAGACAATGCCTATTCCTCCCGCTTCCTCCCGTGCCAATCGCGCCTACCTGCGGAATCGCAACATCAAAGAGGACGGCGGCGGCCACCGCGATGTGTGCGCCGGACCACAGCAGGCGGTTGCGCGCGGAGGTGGAGAAGCCCGCGCCGACCGCGAACTCGTGCGCGAAGGCGAGACCGATCGCCACATAGACCAGCAGGTGGACGTGGTACCAGGACTCGTAGGCGAGCTTGCGGCGCACCGCGCGGGCGGAGGTCACGCCGACCAGCACGAGCAGCCCCAGCGCGATGGCGGACAGCAGCACGTCCGGGGAGTCGAACAGGACGGTGGCACCCTCGGACACCGGATCGGTCCCGGACTGCCACGCGTAGCCCAGGACGATCAGCACCGCGTGGGCGCCCTTCGCCGCCACCGCCAACCCGCTGCTGCGGCCGGCCGCCACCGCCGTCACGTACACGGTGGAACGCTGGGCCGACGAAGACGCCGCGACCCACTGCGGCGACCGCCGCCACGTCGCCCGCACCATCGGCAAAGCCGCCCTGGCCACCAAGAACACCCCCACTCGCAGCCGCTCCACGGCCGCCGTGCTCGGCATCTTCGGACGGCGCGGGCCCCTGCGCACGGCAGGTCCCGTCCCCCGCCGCGTCGCGGCCCTGCTCGCCCCGCCGCTGCCCGCCCGTACTCTCCCGCCGGCCGCCACCGCACTCGTCCTCGCCGTCAGCGCACTGTGCGTCGCCGAAGCCGCCCACGACCTGCACCTCCTGCTCGAACTCGCAGGCTCCTGAGGCACCCGGGCCGGGTTCCACCGCGGATGGCCCTCGTGCCGAGCGGAGAGATCAGATGCTGACGGCGCCTGGGCGGGCTCGGCCAGGAGGTCGCCGAGGCGACACAGGCGCCGTTGCGGGAGGCTTCGAAGCGGCTCTGTTCGACCGGGTCGCTGTCGAAGACGGTGACGCGCAGGTCGTGGACGCGCAGGGTGTGAGCGATGGCGCGGCCGCCCTTGCCGGAGCCGATGGCGCGGGCACCGCGGCTGGTGAGGATGTCGCCCCGGGTGCGGACGAGCGCGTCGGTCGAAAAGACGGTGGAGCGGCCGACCGGACGTCCTCATTTCACCTTGAACTCACACATCTTGTCGGACTTGCCGTTCTGGTTGTCCGCGACCTTCTTGCCGTCGACGGTGATGACGCAGTCACTCACCTTCATGGCCGGCGGCGGAGAGGCGGAGTTCGCCGATGCCGCCCCGCTGCTGTCCGCCATGGGCAAGAAGGCCGTGCCCTGCGGAGGCGCCGGTGCCGGGCAGGCGGCAAAGATCTGCAACAACATGATCCTCGGCATCTCGATGATCGCGGTCAGCGAGGCCTTCGTCCTCGGCGAGAGCCTGGGCCTGACCCACCAGGCGCTGTACGACGTGGCCTCCACCGCGTCGGGCCAGTGCTGGGCCCTCACCGCCAACTGCCCGGTCCCGGGCCCGGTCCCCGGCAGCCCCGCCGACCGCTACTACCGGCCCGGGTTCGCCGCCCCCTTGATGGCCAAGGACCTCGGCCTCGCGGCGAACGCACTGCGCGACGCCGGCATCGACGCCCAACTCGGCCTGCGGGCGGCGGCCTTGTACGCGGCCTTCGCCGAGGGCGCCGGGGCCGCTCAGGACTTCTCCGGAATCATCCACGCCATCCGCGACGGAGCAGGGAACGGAACACGATGACCACCACCGCGTACGAGACGATCCTCGTCGAACGCAAGGGCCGCACCGCCCTCCTCACCCTCAACCGCCCCAAGGCGCTCAACGCGCTCAACCTCCAGGTCATGAACGAGGTCGTGGCGGCGACCGAGGCGCTCGACCGGGACCCCGAGGTGGGATGCATCGTCCTCACGGGCTCGGCGAAGGCGTTCGCGGCCGGGGCGGACATCAAGGAGATGCGCCCCCGGAGCTACATGGACATGTACCTCAGCGACTGGTTCACCGCCTGGGACCGCCTCGGTGACCTGCGCATCCCCACCGTCGCCGCCGTGTCCGGCTACGCCCTCGGCGGCGGCTGCGAACTCGCCATGCTCTGCGACGTCCTGCTCGCCTCCGACACCGCTGTCTTCGGCCAGCCCGAGATCAAGCTCGGCGTCATCCCGGGCATCGGCGGCTCGCAGCGTCTGACCCGGGCGGTCGGCAAGGCCAAGGCGATGGAGCTGTGTCTCACCGGCCGGACCATGGACGCCGCCGAGGCCGAACGGGCGGGCCTCGTCTCCCGGATCGTGCCGGCCGGCGAACTCCTCGCCGAGGCGCTCGCGGTCGCCGGGACCGTGGCGGGCATGTCGGCCCCCGTCGCGATGATGGCCAAGGAGGCCGTCAACCGCGCCTTCGAGACCACCCTCGCCGAAGGCGTGCGCTTCGAACGCCGCCTGTTCCACGCCGTATTCGCCACGGCCGACCAGAAGGAGGGCATGAGCGCCTTCGTGGAGAAGCGGACCCCGGGCTTCACCCACCGCTGACGCCATCCGGCCCGTGCCGCTGCGCTGCGGCGGTGAACGTCAGGCCGTCGATGCCGGCCTCGACGGGCGGCTCCAGCCGCCCGTCGCTGTCGTCATGAGGTGCGGGACTCGACCGGGTACGGCACATAGCTACGCCGGTCGGCGTCGACGGCCAGCCGTCCGCCGGCCGGCGGACGGGCCCGCTGCGCGCAGTCGCGGCGCTCGCAGATCCGGCAGCCCAGGCCGATGGGCGTGGCGGCCCGGGGATCGTCCAGGGCGATCCCCTCGGCGTAGACGAGCCGGTGCGCGTGCCGCAGCTCGCAGCCGAGCGCGACGGCGAACTCGGCCCGCGGGGCGTGGTGCCCGAAGCCGCCCCGGGTGATGGTGCGGGCGATCCAGAAGTACCTTTTGCCGTCCGGCATCTCGGCCACCTGGGTGAGGATCCGACCCGGCGCGGAGAAGGCCTCGTACACCGTCCACAGCGGGCAGGTGCCGCCCAGCCGGGAGAAGTGGAAGTCGGTCGCGGACTGCCGTTTGGAGATGTTGCCGGCCCGGTCGACCCGCAGGAAGGAGAAGGGCACGCCCCGCCGCCCGGTGCGCTGCA
Source organism: Streptomyces sp. NPDC051173 (assembly GCF_040689515.1). Lineage (NCBI taxonomy): Bacteria > Bacillati > Actinomycetota > Actinomycetes > Kitasatosporales > Streptomycetaceae > Streptomyces > Streptomyces sp. NPDC051173. Next base: position 127,697 of record NZ_JBFBBD010000011.1, on the reverse strand, counting down.
GGGTGCTCAGGCGGTGGCAGGCCGTCTCGAAGCCGACGCCGAAGCGCGCGGACAGCAGCTCGATGTCGTAGCGCACGTCCTCGGCGGTGGAGTGGAAGGCGGTGTACGGCATCAGCAGGGAGCCCGCGAAGTAGTTCGCCAGGCCGATGCGGGCCAGGGTCGATGACTCCGGTGAGGTCAGTTCCGTGGTGCCGCCGGTGAGCCGGCCCAGCAGCGGGCCTTGTTCCAGCAGGGCCAGTTGGGTGGCGAGCTGGAAGGCCCGCTGGCCGTCGTTGAGCCAGGGGGAGAGGAACAGCAGCCCGGTGTCCGGGTCGTACCGCCGGGCGTCGGCGGAGCGCCCCGGAGCGGCCTGCGCCACCCGGACCCCGTGCCGCTCGGCAAGCCGCGCGGTGAGCGGGTCGGCGGCCCGGCCCACCCGCAGCTCCAGGGCCGCCGCGATCCGCTCGGCCTCGGTGTCCAGGGGCTCGAAGTGGTTGTGGTGGGCGTAGAAGAAGTCCCGTACCTCGTCGTGCGGCTCGCCGGCGGACAGCAGGGTGCGTCCTCCGAGGGAATCCCCGGAGCCCGGTGCGGCGAGGGCGGCGGCCTGTTCGGCGGTGTCGCGGTAACGGCGGTGCAGGGCGACCAGGGCACGGGCCACCTCCGGATGGTCGCGGGCGGCCTCCGCCACCTCCTCGGGGGCGGGCAGCGGCACGCCGCACGCCTCGTCGGCGAGCGCGGCCCGGAGGTCCGTGGCGAGCCGGTCCTCATCGGCCTCGGAGAAGAACTCGGCGTCGACGCCGAAGACCTCCGTGATCCGCAGCAGTACGGGGGCCGTCAGCGGGCGTTGGCTCTGTTCGAGCTGGTTGGCGTAGCTGGCCGAGATGCCCAGGGCGCGGGCCATGTCGATCTGGTTCATGCCGTGTTCGCGCCGCAGTCGGCGCAGCTTGGCATGGGCAAAGATCTTGCGGTCGGCCGGCCGCCGGCCCATCGCGCACCTCCCCGTCCGATCCGCTCACCCGCTTGCGAACATAGCATCCGCATCATTCGCCGAATTCGCAGATTCGCAGCCTGAGGGTGTACGGATTCCGCATATTGGAGCGCTGGCCCGGCGGGCGCCGGACAGGCAGTCTCGATCACACAAGCCCTTACCGGACCGCCGACCCCACGAGGAGTCCCGTGATCCAGCACCACGTCCGCGTACACCCCAGCGCCGACCGGATCCCTCGCGAGGACCAACTCGCCTGGAAGCTCGCCGCCGTGGCCACCGCCACCGGGGAACTGGACGCCGACAGCGTCACCATGGCCGTCAACCGGGTCGTGGACAACGCCGCGGTCGCCGCCGCCTCCCTGCTGCGCCGGCCGGTCGCCGTGGCCCGCGCCCAGGCCGCCGCCCACCGCACGGCCACGCCCGGAGCCTCGGTCTTCGGCACCGGGGCCCGGGTCTCCCCGGAGTGGGCCGCCTGGGCCAACGCAACCGCCGTCCGCGAGCTGGACTTCCACGACACCTACCTCGCCGCCGACTACTCCCACCCCGGCGACAACATCCCGCCCCTGCTGGCCGTCGCCCAGCACGCCGGCCGCACCGGCGCGGATCTGCTGCGCGGCATCGTCGCCGCGTACGAGGTCCACGTGGCGTTGGTGAAGGGCATATGTCTGCACGAGCACCGCATCGACCACGTCGCCCACCTCGGCGCGGCGACCGCCTGCGGCCTGGGCGCGCTGCTGCGGCTGCCGACGGAGACCGTGTACCAGGCGGTGCAGCAGGCGGTGCACACGACGACCGCGACCCGGCAGTCCCGCAAGGGCGAGATCTCCAGCTGGAAGGCGTACGCGCCCGCCTTCGCCGGAAAGGCGGCCGTCGAGGCCGTCGACCGGGCGATGCGCGGCGAGACGTCGCCGTCCCCGGTCTACGAGGGTGAGGACGGCTTCCTCGCCCGGATGCTCGACGGCCCCGGCGCCGACTACACCGTTCCGCTCCCCGGGCCGGGCGAGCCGCGCCGCGCGATCCTCGACACGTACACCAAGGAGCACTCCGCCGAGTACCAGGCGCAGGCGGTCATCGACCTCGCGCGGCGGCTGCGCGAGAAGACCGGCCCGCTGGAGAGGGTGCGCTCGGTGGTCCTGCACACCTCCCACCACACCCATCACGTGATCGGCTCCGGCGCGAACGACCCGCAGAAGTACGACCCCACCGCGAGCCGCGAGACCCTCGACCACTCGGTGCCGTACATCTTCGCCGTCGCCCTGGAGGACGGCACCTGGCACCACGAGCGCTCCTACGCCCCCGAACGTGCCCGCCGCCCGGAGACCGTCGCACTGTGGCGGAAGGTCACCACCGTCGAGGACCCGGTGTGGACCCGCCGCTACCACGACCCCGACCCGGACCGCCGTGCCTTCGGCGGACGCGCGGTCGTCACTCTGGACGACGGTTCGGTGATCGAGGACGAACTGGCCGTCGCCGACGCCCACCCGGCCGGCGCCCGCCCCTTCGACCGCCCCGCCTACACGGCGAAGTTCCGCACCCTGACCGAAGGCATCGTCACCCCTGCCGACCAGGACCGCTTCCTCTCCGCGGCCGAGCACCTGGCCGAGCTGACCGCCCCCGGCCTGGACAAGCTGTTCCCCGCCGTCGACACCCGAGCCGTCAGCGACCGCGACGCGCGCCTGCCGAAGGGCCTGTTCTGATGCTGCACACCCGCACCACCCCCGCCGAACGCCGCCGCACCCTGCGGGAACGGCTGGCCACCGGCCGGCTCCTGCTCATGCCCGGCGCCCTCAACCCGCTCTCCGCCCGCCTCATCCAGGACACCGGCTTCGAGGCCGCCTACCTCTCCGGCGCCGTCCTCGCCGCCGACCTGGGCCTTCCCGACATCGGCCTGACCACGTCCACCGAGATCGCCGCCCGCGCGCAACAGACGACCAGGGCCACCGACCTGCCCGTCCTCATCGACGCCGACACCGGCTTCGGGGAACCGATGAACGCGGCCCGCACCGTACAGCTGATGGAGGACGCGGGCCTGGCCGGGCTGCACCTGGAGGACCAGGTCAATCCCAAGCGCTGCGGCCACCTCGACGGCAAGTCGGTCGTCCCCCGCGAGGAGATGAACCGCCGCATCCGGGCCGCGGCCGACGCCCGCCGCGACGCCGGCTTCCTGCTCATGGCCCGCACCGACGCCCGAGCCGTCGAGGGGCTGGACGCCGCGATCGACCGGGCCAGGGCGTACGTCGACGCCGGAGCCGACGCGATCTTCCCCGAAGCCCTCGCCGACGAGCGGGAGTTCGAGGCGTTCCGCAAGGCGGTGCCCGTCCCCCTGCTCGCCAACATGACCGAGTTCGGCAAGGGCCGCCTGCTGGACGCGCGGACGCTGGAGAATCTCGGCTACGACATCGCCCTCTACCCGGTCACCCTGCTGCGCCTGGCCATGGGCGCCATGGAGGAGGGCCTGCGCACGCTCGCCTCCGAGGGCACCCAGGAGTCCCTGCTGCCCCGGATGCAGACCCGCTCCCGCCTCTACGAACTCCTCGGCTACGAGGACTACGCGGCCTTCGACTCGGCCGTCTTCGACTTCACGCTCCCGCCCGGCAACTGACGCACCGGAGGCCCACCCATGTCCACCACCGCGCCCGCGGTCCACCGCGGCCTCGCCGGTGTCGTCGTCGACACCACCGACATCTCCACCGTCATCCAGGAGACCAACTCCCTCACCTACCGCGGCTACCCCGTCCAGGACCTGGCCGCCCACCGCTCCTTCGAAGAGGTCGCCCACCTGCTCTGGCACGGCGAACTCCCCGACACCGCACAGCTCCGCGACTTCCAGGCCCGCGAGCGCGCCCTGCGCCCGCTGGACCGCACCACCTCCGAGCTGCTGGCCCGGCTGCCCGAGACCTGTCACCCGATGGACGTGCTGCGCACCGCCGTCAGCTTCTTCGGCGCCGAGGACCCGACGGAGGACGACGGGAGCCCCGCCGCCAACCTGGCCAAGTCCCTGACCCTGCTGGCGAAGCTGCCCACCGTGGTCGCCGCCGACCAGCGCCGCCGCCAGGGCCTGGCCCCGATCCCCCCGGACCCCGCGCTCGGCTACGCCGAGAACTTCTTCCACATGTGCTTCGGCACGGTGCCCGAACCGGACGTGGTCCGCTGCTTCGAGATCTCCCTCGCGCTGTACGCCGAACACAGCTTCAACGCCTCCACGTTCACGGCCAGGGTCGTCACCTCCACGCTCTCCGACCTCTACAGCGCGGTCACCGCGGCGATCGGCACCCTCAAGGGCCCGCTGCACGGCGGCGCCAACGAGGCCGTGATGCACATGCTGGAGGAGATCGGCGACCCGCGGCGCGCCGGGGAATGGCTGGACGGGGCGCTGGCCGCCAAACGGAAGATCATGGGCTTCGGCCACCGCGTCTACAAGCACGGCGACTCCCGGGTGCCGATCATGCAGGAAGCCCTGGACCGCCTGGTCTCCCGCGCCGCCGACCCCCGGGTCACCCGCCTGGCCACCTTGCACGCGGCCCTGCGCCGAGCCATGCTCACCCGCAAGGACATCCATCCGAACCTGGACTACCCGGCGGGGCTCGCCTACCACCTCATGGGCTTCGACACCCCCACCTTCACGCCCATCTTCGTGATGAGCCGTATCACCGGCTGGACGGCCCACATCACCGAACAGCTCGCCCACAACGCCCTGATCCGGCCCCTCGCCTCGTACACGGGACCGGATCAGCGGGTGGTGCCGGCCGTGGCCGGGTGACGTCCAGGAGGGTCGCCGTCACCTCATCGAGCGCGCTGTTTGCGGCGGAGCGGGAGTGCCGGTGGCACCGCTGCTCCCGGTCGGCCGGTCAGTCGAGTTCGATGTTGAAGTCCCACACCGCCACGGTCTTGCGGTCGTGGTGCCAGGTCAGTTGGGCGGCGCCCGCCTGGAAGGTGCCGGTGAGGGTGAGGGTGGCCGGGTGCCCTGGGGCGGCGGTGACGGTCGTCGCTCCGGCGGGGGTCAGGGCGATGTCCTTGCCCTGTTCGTCGCGGGAGGCGAAGTCCTCGGCGTGCAGGGTGAGGGGAGCGGTGGCCTGGTCGAAGGTGATGGTGAGGGTGCCCGTGGTGCTCTCCGGCGGCTTCCCGCCGGGGGCGGGGGAAGGCAGGTCCTCGGTGGGGCCGGACGCCCGGACCACGGCGCCGGCTTCCGGAAGCGTGGCGCGTACCGGCGAACCCATGGCGACCAGTTGCAGGTGCGCCTCGTCGGCGGCGGGAGTGGCCTGGGCGGCCGGCGGCGAGGGGATCGGGACCGCGCCCAGGTCGTGGACGGTGCCGGTCGCGTCGTCGGGGTGTCCGGCGGCCGTCGTGTGGCCGCCGCCGCAGCCGGACGCCCCGGTGAGGAGCGCGGCCGCCAGGACGAAACGGCAGGCGGCGAGGGCGGTTCGGCGGAGGCCGGGCAGGCCGGAGCCGGCCCGGCCCGGCGCCGTGTGGCGCGGAGTGTTCATCGGTTCCGCGCGCTCCCGGTCCGGCCGCCGGCCGGGGCGGGCGCGACGATCGGGTGCTCCGGGTCGTCCGCTCTCGCCACGGCCGGGTAGACGACGCTGCCCGAGGGCGCGGGCGGCAGGGCACGGCCGGAGGGGTTGTTGTAGACGTCGGCGCCGAAGGGCCGCAGCCCGTCGGCGGCGGCGTAGCCGAGGTGCCCGTGCCCGTCCGTGCCGCCGCGCTCGACACCGAAGAGGTCTTCCATGCTGCGCAGCCAGCTGTAGTGGTTGTACGGCTGGTCGCTGATCGAACCGGGCTTGATGAAGCGGGAGATGAACACCGCGCCGGTGATGCCCCCGCCGGGGGTGGTGTCCTGGCCGAACGCCTGGAAGCCGGGCTGGGTGGTGTTGGGGCCGGGCAGCTCGTTGCAGCAGGCCACGACCGACTGGGCGGTGTCGGTGGGGGTGTTGAGGCTCTTGTCGGCGTTGCCGGTGTAGTCGCCGATGGAGTTGCCGTACATCTTGTAGGGCGGGAACGCCTCGTCGAAGAGGATCTGGATCATTCCGTCGTGCTGGAAGGCCGGCGAGCCCATGATCTGCGGGATGACCTTCTCCAGGAACTTGTCCGAGGCGTACAGGCCGCCTTGATGGTTCTTCGGGTCGCCGGAGAGGTTGTCGCCCTTGCAGGTGGCGTCATGGGCGTCGGAGCAGTTGTTGGGAGTGATCCAGGAGAAGCGGGGAGTGGTGGACTCCTTCTTCAGGTCCTGGGCCAGTCCGGCGAGCGCCGGGTGTCCGGTCTGCGCGGCCTTGCCGTCGAGCGGGACGACGTGCGCGCAGTCCTTGGGGTTGTCGATGAGCGAGTGGAACCAGGGCGCGGGGTTGTGCTTGGGCACGTACTGGTCCGTCGCGGTGGCGCTGCCGGGGTCCGGCACGCCGGATCCGGCCGGGTTGCCGGGGATGCCGCACTGGTAGGCGTTCTCACGGCCGGGGGTGTTGCCCATGTCCTGGGCGTAGATCTTCCACGGGACGCGCTTGGTGTCGAGCTGGTTGAACAGCGTCTTGACGGAGGCCGGGTAGACACAGCCGGCCGAGGCGAGAGTCTGTCCGTCCGCGGCCGGTGTTCCCGGGGTGACGTTCTTGTACTGCGCGCAGTCGTCCTGGTTGTCCGGGGCGGGGGCCTGCCCGGACACCAGGCTGATGTAGTTGTCCAGGCTGTAGTGGCCGGTGCCGTAGTACTGCCGCAGGACCTCCCCGTAGCTGGGGAGGGTCTTCCACAGATAGCTGTTCTGGTTCAGGCCGGTGAACGTGGCCTCGTACGACTTGTTCTCCAGGATGATCGTCCACACGTGGCCCGGTTTCTTCGGGCCGTGATCATGGGTTGCGTGTGCGGAAGCCTGCGGGGTGCCCAGTCCGGCGGACACCAGCGCGACAGCGGTCGCGACCGCCCCCGCCGCCGCCGACCACCGTCGGCGTATGGAACGTGCCATGCCTCTCCTCCGTCTTCCAGCGACTTCGGCGAGGACACCCCCGCCGGCGGGCGAACTCTCCTACGGCGACCCACTCGGCGGAAGTGCTACGGGAATCACCCGGGCGGCCGTGAGGTGAACATTGTGTGATGACGCCATGCTCCGGGCGCGGGAACGCCCGCCGCGGTGGTGGCGGGCGCGTGCGTCTCACGTGCGGACATGTGGCTGCGGTTCACGGACCGGGTGTGCCGGTCCGTGTGCCTCGACATAGGCCTCGGCGGCGGTCCACGGGGTGTCGGTGTAGACGATCAGGCTGGCCGGCAGGCCGTCGGGTTCGTGGGGGAGCAGTTCGATCCTGTGGTCGTGGCCGCGGAAGCGGCAGCTCTGCACCCGGGCGCGGACCGCGCCCGGACGGGGGCCGGGGGAGAGGCGGAGCTGGCGCGGCCGGAGCAGGACCAAGCCCTGCCGGGGGCCGTCGGTGGTGGTGGTCAGGGCGAGGTTGCCGAGCGCGGTCACGGCCTTGTCGGCCGTCAGGGTGGCGGGTACGAGGTTGGCCTCGCCGAGGAAGCGGGCGATCGCGGTGTCGGCGGGCTCGCGGTAGAGGTCTTGCGGGGCGGCCTGCTGGGCCGTGCGGCCCGCGTGCAGCACGGCGATCGTGTCGGCGAAGGACAGCGCCTCCTCCTGGTCGTGGGTGACCAGGACCGCGGTCGCCCCGGCACGGCGCAGGGTGGCCGCGACCTCGGCCCGGAGATCCGCCCGCAGGGCGGCGTCCAGGGCCGCGAACGGCTCGTCCAGCAGGAGGAGTTCGGGCTCGGTGGCCAGGGCGCGGGCGAGGGCGACGCGCTGTTGCTGGCCTCCGGAGAGCTGGTGCGGGTGGCGCCCGTCGAGGCCGCCGAGGCCGACCAGGTCCAGGAGTTCGGCGACCTTCCCGCGGCGGCGGCCGCGCGGCAGGCCGAAGCCGATGTTGCCGGCCACGGTCAGGTGCGGGAACAGCGCCCCGTCCTGCGGCACGTAGCCGATGCGGCGGCGTTCGGCGGGCAGCCTGCGTCGGCCGTCGTCCAGCTGCCGCCCGCCCAGGGTGACTTCGCCGTCCGCGGCCGGGTGGAAGCCGGCTATCACCCGCAGCAGGGTGCTCTTGCCGCAGCCGGACGGTCCGAGCACACAGGCCAGCGCCCCGTCCTCGACCGTCAGGTCGACTCCGGCGAGGATCTCGTTCCGGCCGTGCGCGGCGCGCAACCCTTTGATCGAGAGGCCACTCATCGCGTTGTCTCCGTACGGGGGTCGGTGCCGAGCGTGCGGCGGGTGAGCAGGAGGACAGGTGGTACGGACAAGGCCACCATCAGCGCGGCGTACGGTGCCGCGGCGCCGTACGCGAGTCCGCTGGTGTAGCTCCAGAACCGGGTGGCGAGGGTCTCGGTCCCGGTCGGGCGCAGCAGCAGCGTGGCGGTCAGCTCGGTGCTGGCGGTGAGGGCGACCATGGCGGCGGCCGCACCGAGGCCGGGCAGCACGAGGGGCAGCGTGACCCTGGCCAGCACCGCGCCCGGGCGGGTGCCCAGCGAGCGGGCGACCTCCTCGACGCCGGGCGGCACTTGGGCCAGGGCGGCCCGCACGGCCGTCAGGGCGAGCGGGAAATACAGGACCACGTATCCGGCGACGAGCATCGGCGGCTGCTGATAGAGCGGCTGGGCGTAGCGGATCGCTACGTAGACGACGGAGAGCGCGACCGCGATGCCGGGCAGGGACCGGGTGAGGTAGGCGGTGCTCTCCGCGGCCCGGGCGAGCCGGCTGTCGCGCCGCCAGGCGTACAGCGCGACGGGGACCGCGGCCACGGTGGCGACGAGAGCGGCCACGGCGGCGTAGCCGAGCGTGGTGAACGCGGCGGTGAGCACCGAGGCCTGCGGGAGAGTGGTGGAGCTGCCGCGCACCAGCCAGTAGCCGAGGGCGTAGACGGGCACGCCGAGCGAAGTGCCGACGAGTGCGGTCAGCGCCGCCAGGGCGGGCGGCCTCCAGCGGCCGAGCCGGGCGGTGCGCGCGCCGCGCCCGGCGGTCGCGCGGCGGGCGGTGCGGCCGCGCCGCCCGATGGTGGCCTCCAGGACGACCAGCAGCAGCGCGAGCGCGACCAGCACCAGGGTGAGCAGCGCGGCGGAGGCCGCGTCGAAGCCGAGCTTGTACTGGCTGAAGATGGCGGTCGCGAAGGTGGTGAACCGCAGCATCGCGAACGCGCCGTACTCACCGAGCAGATAGAGCGAGACCAGCAGTGCGCCGCCGGCCAGTGCGGGACGGGTGAGCGGCAGGGTGACCCGCCAGAGCGTCGCGAGCGGGCCCCGCCCGAGGCTGCGGGAGACCTCTTCGGCGGCGGTGTCGGAGCGCCGCAGGGTCGCGGCGACGGGGAGGAACACCAGCGGGTAGAGCGAGCAGGTCATCACGAACACCGCACCCCAGTAGCCGCGGACCGAACCGGTCAGCGACACCCACGCATAGCCGCGGACGAACTCGGGCACGGCGAGCGGGAGGGCGAGCGCGACGGTCCACCAGCGGCGGCCGGGCAGGTCGGTGCGCTCCACCAGATACGCGGCGCCGAAGCCGAGGACGGCGGTGGCGAGGGTGACCGCGAGGGCGAGCGTGGCGGTGTTCCACAGCAGAGTGGCGATCAGCGGGCGGCCGAGCAGGCGGCGGGCCTGCTCCCAGCCCGCCTGGGCGGCCTGGGCGCCGACGACGCCGAGCGGCGAGACCACCGCGGCGACGACGGCGAAGGCGGTCAGCGGAAGCAGACCGGCGGTCCGCCACCGCGGCAGCGGCGACGGACCGCCGGGGGAACGGAGCGTGCTCACGCGAGGAGACCGGTGTCCTGGAGGAGCTTGAGGGCCTCCTTGCCGTCACCGAGGTCGGCGACGTTCGCGACGGTGCCGATGGTGTCGAGCGCGGGGAGCTCGCTCTTGCCCTTGACGCCCGGGAGGAGGGGGTACTCGTAGCTCTCGGAGGAGGCGATCACGTTCTGCGCGGGCGCACTGGCCAGATAGCCGAGGAACGCCTGGGCGGCCTGCTGGTGCTTGCCGTGCTTGAGGACGGCCGCACCGGAGACGTCGACCAGCGCGCCCGGGTCGCCCTTGGCGAAGTAGTGCAGCTTGGCGTGGGTCTTGGCGGCGGTCTGCTCGTCGCGCAGGCGGTAGAAGTAGTAGTGGTCGATGACGCCGGCCTCGACCTCGCCCTTGTTGACGGCCGCGGAGAGGTCCTCGTTGCTGTCGTAGGTCTTGGCGTTGGCCTTCAGGCCCTCCAGCCACTTCTTGGCAGCGCCCTCGCCGTCGGTCTTGATCATGCGTGTGACGACCGGCGCGAAGTCGGTCTCGCCGGGCGCGATGCCGAGACGGCCCTTCCACTCCGGCTTGGCCAGGTCGCGCACGGAGCTGGGCGGTGCGGTGTCGGCGCCCTTGCCCTCGGCGGAGAGGAAGGCGGCGGTACGGGCGGAGACGCCGACCCAGTCGCCCTTGGGGGAGCTGTCCTGGGCGGGGACGGCCTTGAGGGTCGCCGGCTTCACCGGGGCCAGCAGGCCCTTCTCCTCCAGGGTGGTCAGCGCGGGTGGGTTCTCGGCGTAGAAGACGTCGGCCGGGGAGGCCGTGCCTTCCTGGAGGATCTGGTTGGCGAGCTCGGCCTCGTCGCCGGACCGCAGCTCGACCTTGACGCCGGTGCGCTTCTCGAAGTCGGCGGCCAGCGCCTTGACGGTCTGCTCGTGCTGGCCGCTGTAGACGGTGACCGTCTGGCCCTTGAGCGACGTGCTGTCCGAGGAGTTGTCCTTGTCCGACGAGTCGGACGAACCGCCGCACGCGGTCAACGCGAGAGCGGACACGGTGACGAGCGACAGACCGATGGCCGACCGAAGGGATCGGAGCATGGTGGGGATACCTCCGCGCTGAGCAGGGTTCGGCCGGACGGCTCCACCCGAGATGGCTGAATCCAGCCGGGCTTGAGGATGCGCTGCCCGCAGTGGGGGATGCGGGGTTCGCAGCGCCGGTCCCGGCTTGGTGGCGCAGAACGTAAGGCAGGAGAGGCTTGCCTAACAAGTTTCGAGGCGTCAGGTCTCAGTACTGTCTCGACGAGGGCGGACTTCGGTGATTGAAGCGTCAATTTCCCGTAAAGGGGGCTTGGGGGGAGCTTGGTCCGGCGAGATCCGAAGCCGGGTCGGGCTCGGGGGTGCGAGTGCTTATGTGGGTGCCGGATTTATCGGATTCGCATCGCTATCTGGCCTTTGGGTCGATGCGGTGCCCCGCCACGACGTCCGATCACCGACGTCCTTTCGGCCACCACTCCGGGGCTACTTCTCGTTCTTGAAGACGACGACAGTCGCGGAGTAAGGCGCGGGCGCCGTCGCAGAAGGGCGCGTTGGCGCCGATGCCGTCGGCGAGACGGTGTTGGCGACCGTCCCGCCGACTCCGACGTCCACCGCGGCCGGCGCCTCGGCGGCGGTGGCGCGCTTCGGCATGGTGGTGCGGTCCTCTCGCGATCCGGTGGTGCTAGGGCCTGTCCGGCGGATCTTGTGGTCGGTGCTGCGGGTGGCGCCGTCTGTGCACCACCGCTGCGCGGCGGTGTCCTCAAACTCCCCCAGCTAACGCTGGGAGGTGCCCCCAACGGGCTGGATGTGGCTGATGTGGATGCGCAATTCAGCCCGTCCGGCGTTTGAGGACACTCCCCCAGACTCCGTCCGGGGGGACCCCCAAGGGCGTTCCCGCCGCAGGCGGCAACGGGCCCGCAGACTGGCAAAGATCCGCCGGACACAGCCTAGATCGGCTTTCTCGCGCGAGGACGTCCGGCAGTAGAGCGCTCTGTCACCGGTGCACCTTGACAGATGTCATCAGCGGGCCGTCTGCCGCTGACCCGCCCGCGCGAAGCCGAGCGGGTGGCGGACGGACTCCGGGCCCCGGACGCGGGTGCCGAAGACCACCAGCTCGCAGGCATCCTGGGCGCGGCAGTCGACGGAGCGACCGTCGATACCGGTGAAGGTCGAGGAGAGGGTCACCGTCTCGTCGAGCCGGCCGTCGTCGCTGGTCGCGGGCGGCCTCGTGCGGGGGCGGCAGCCGGAGGTGTCGGCGGAGCCGGTGGCGCACTCCATGACGAGTACGTGGTACTGCGGTTCGTAGCCCTGGCCCGTCGCGCGCACCGGCCGGCCGTCGACCAAGCCCTCGTCCGGGGTGACGTCGAGGGTGGGCGGGGCTTCCGGGCGGCCGTGCGGGCGGAAGCGCAGCGGGGTGGTGGCGAGCAGGGCCCCGGTGTTGTCGGTGAGAGCGAGGGAGCAGGGATCGTCGGCGGGAGCCGTCCGGCAGTCGATGTTCCCTGCCGTGGTGCTCAGTTGGGCGTACAGCTTCTTCGGTGACCTCTCGTACGTGCCGTCCGGATACACGCGGAACTGGCGGCCGGTGGCGTCGTCACAGGTGGTCACGGATGCCGAGGGCCCGCACTGTTTGACCCAGACGCGTTCCTTCGGCGGGCCGCCCGCGATCGTGAACTCGACGATGTCGCCGTCCAGGAGCCCGCCGGTCCGGTTCACGTCGAGCCGCGGACCGGCGGCGAGGGCGGCCGGCCGGGTGCGGGCGGAGACCGGGGGCAGCAACTGCCACGCGTCCCAGCCGCCGCCGGGCGCCGACTGGTGGACCTCCCATGTGCGGTCCCGGTTCCACTCGCGTGCGGTCAGATGGAGCCTCCCGTCCGGAAGCTGCTCCACGGTGCCCGGTTCGCCCAGCCCGGCGTTCGGGTCCGGGAGCCGCCCGGTGGACCGGACCGGGCCCCAGCCGTCGTCGGCCGTCCGCTGCCGCCGCAGCTCCATCACGTCACCGTTCTCCGGCCCGGCGGCGAAGGCGTCGATGCTGCCGTCCCGTTCCTTGAACAGTACGACCCCGCCGTGGTACGGCGCGGGCCTGAGGCCGAACGGCTCCGGGTCGCTCCAGCCTCCTTCGCTGCCGTCCTCCACCACGTGGCAATACGCGCCGAAGGCGGGCAACAGCAGTTCCAGACCGCCCGCCGAGTTCTCGATCGCGGCGACGGCGTAGTTCTTCGGGCCCACCGTCGTCGGGCCCACCCGCTGCCATGGCCCGTACGCGCCGCCCGGCGCGCTCTGTTCACGGTGCCAGGCGAAGGGCAGGCCCCTGGTCGCCGTGGCGTCGTGGAAGAGCTGGAACTGGGCTATCCGGCCGTCCGCGCGGTCCACGGAGACCAGGCTGCCGGCGACCGGGTCGCTCGCCAGGCCCTTGGCGCCCGTGTCCGTGGCGCACCCCGGTCCGGACGATGCGGCCGGTGCGGGCGTGCTCGCCGCGGCGGGCACGGCCACGGCCCCGGCGCAGGCGAGCGCCAGCGCGACCGCACCGCGCGTCAGCGCCTCAATCCGTCTGCCCCGCAGCCTTCTTCCTCGTAAAGCCATCCGTTCCCACCCCTCAGATCGGCCCCGAAGCGGCGCCCAAAACAGCAGGGGAGCATCTTCGTGGCGCGAGACGGCCGCCGCCAGCCTGCGATTCCGGCCAGATCCGCGGGGCGCGAACCGCTGCACAGATTCCGAATAAGCAACCCATGTCCGAAATAAGAGGACATCGTTAGACGTGACGGAACCGACAAGCCCCAACTCCGCCGAAAGGGAGCCTCATGAGCGCTGTCACCCAGCCTCCGCCCGCGGTCCGCGAACTGCGCTACGCCGCGGACCTCACCCTCGCCGACGTGGACGCCCTGGAAGCGTTCCTCACGTCGCAGACCGATGACGTGCGGCGTGCCCACGGCTTCGGCAACGGCGTCTACTGCACCGTCGTGTCCTTCCAGCACGCCCTCTTCCTCCTGTGCCGGGAACTCCGCGACGTGTTCGAGTGCGACGACGGTTCACGCACCGCTCTGCGCGCGAAGTTCCGCCTGTGGAACCAGCTGTGCGGAATCGCCGGGCCCTGGGCCGACACCGTCGGGTACGACAACGCCCGTTGGCGCCGTGCCGACGGATACGACGCGGTGGGGGAGTCCGGGAGCGTGCGGTACCGGCGCAAGCGGCTGTGGTGACGCGGTCCCCGGCCGGAGCCGGCGCGGTGCCGCGGCCGAGCCGTCGCGGGTACGAACACGCCCATATGTAAAGATTCTCCCATGGGTCAAATCGACATCATTCCTATGCAGCTGTCCCATCTGGACGGCGTCCTCGGTCTCGGCTACCGCGCGTACGACGTCGACGCCATGCCGTACACCTCGTGGTCCCTGTCCACCGTCGCCGTGCACTGGGACGCACAGCCGGAAGCGTGCTGGGTCGCCGTGGACGACGAAGGGCTGATCGGGTTCGTGCTCGGATCGCTGTCCTACGACGAGCGCGAGGACTGGGGGTATCTCGAGTGGATCGCGCTCGACGAGCGCGCGCGGGGCAAGGGGGTCGCGAGCGCGCTCGTCGAGCGGTGCTGTGCGGCGCTCTTCGCGGCCGGCGCCTCCCGGATCATCACCGACGTGGAGAGCAGCAACAAGGCGTCGGCGGCCCTCATGCGCCGCGGCGGCTTCACCGAGGGCGTCACCGTGACCCTCTTCGTACGGACCGGCCCCGACAAGGCGCCGGCGGCCGGCCACCCGCCGCGGGACCCCGCACGCGCCCGGCTGCGCCGCGCCGCGCGCGTCACCGGTACGCGCTGACCCGTCGCCGGCGCGGTGTCCGTTCCGGCGCCGCGGGGCAGAGATCCCTCCTGCTCGAAGTGATCCCCGCAGGAGGATGAAGTGGTGACGGACCGGCATGCTCACGCGATGACGTACACCGACGCCGATGCCGTGCGGCTCTACGAGCGGGCGCTGGACAGCCTGCTCTTCTTCCGCGGGGAGGTGGCGGCGCAGGCCGCGGCGGTGCTCGATGCCTCGCCCCGGTCCGTCATGGGCCACGTCCTCGGCGCCTACCTCGGGCTGCTGGGCACGGAGGAGAAGGACGCGGCCGAAGCGGCCACGGCGTTCGAGGCGTACCGCCGGGCGGTGGACGTGGCGGACCTCCACCCGCGCGAGCGCATGCACGTCGAGGCCGCCTCCCGCTGGCTGGACGGCGACATGCGGCACGCGGGCCGCGTCCTCGCCGAGCTCGTCGTGGCGTACCCGAGGGACGCCCTCGCCCTCGCCGTCGGGCACCAGCTGGACTTCTTCACCGGCGACGCGGCGCTGCTGCGCGACCGCGTCGGCGGAGCCCTGTCCTCCTGGGACGTGGACGATCCGCATTACGGCCTGCTCCAGGGCATGTACGCCTTCGGCCTGGAGGAGGCCGGACACTACACCCTGGCGGAGCGCGTGGGCCTGGAAGCGGTGGAGCGCAACGCGCGGGACGTCTGGGGCATCCACGCCGTCGTGCACGCCTACGAGATGCAGGGCCGGTACGAGGACGGCATCCGCTATCTCGACGCCCGCACGGACGACTGGTCGACCGGCAACTACCTGAACGTGCACAACTGGTGGCACTACGCCCTCTACGTCATGGAGACGGGGCGCATGGACAAGGTCCTCGCCGTCTACGACGCCGCCGTGCACCACGACGGCTCGGCCGGGGCCGCGATGGAACTCCTCGACGCCGCGTCACTGCTCTGGCGCCTGTACCTCTCGGGCGCGGACACCGGTGACCGCTGGCCCGCGCTTGCGGACGCCTGGGCGCGGCGGGGCGACGGTGCCTACTACGCCTTCAACGACGTGCACGCCGTCATGACCTACGTCGGGGCTGGTCGCACGGCCGAGGCCGAACGGCTCGTCCGCGACCGGGAAGCCTGGCTGCGGGACGACGCCGCCGGGCGTACGGGCGGGTCCAACGTCCCGATGACCGCCGAGATCGGCCTGCCGGTGTGCCGGGCGCTCGTGGCGTACGGGCAGGGGCGGTACGCCGACGCGGTCGGCCTGCTGCTGCCTCTGCGCCGCCGCCTCCACACCTTCGGCGGCAGCCACGCGCAGCGGGACGCCCTCCAGAAGACCCTCGTCGAGGCGGCCCTGCGCGCCGGACACCACGATCTCACCCGCACGCTGCTCAGCGAACGCGTGAACCTGCGGCCCCGCTGCCCCTACGACGGGAACGCCTGGGCCCGCCTCACGGCACGGACCGGCCGCTGACGCGGAGGCGGGCCGACGTGCGGTCAACTCGCCGACAAAGCACAGAAGTTCCTAGATTTCCATGGGAACGAGTGAACGGATGTGTCGAGGGTGAGGTCTTGAGGCCCGTTGTCAAGCGGAATATGATGCGCGGGCAGTGACGGGATCCCCGCGCGCGCAACTGTGCGCGATACAGCCGGACTTGCATCTCCGGCCGGGTGTGTACCACAGTGATCCGGAAGTCATGCTGTGGGGAAGTAGCGACTGCGGAGGCGGGAGCGATCGTCCTTGCAACCGGCTCCTTTGGCATCGTCCAGCTTTCAGAGTCCCTGATGGGGAGCCGCCTCCGTGGTGCAGACCGTGATCGGTGTCAGTCCTTTCGGAGAGGCCGACGCGCGGGTCGTCGCCGCCGTGCGCGCGGCCGGAGGGCTCGGAGTCCTCGACCTCACCGGCGGCGGCCGCCGCGCCCGCGAAGCCCTCGCCCTGGCCCGCCGCTGGACGGGCGGCGCCTTCGGCGTGCGCGTCCCGGAGGGCTGCGCTCTCTCTCCGGGCGAGCTGTGCGACCCCGCCGCCACAGGGCCGCACACCGTGCTGCTGGCCCCGGGCGCCGAGTGGCCCGCGGGCCACGGAGTCACCGTCCTGGCCGAGGTCCGCTCACGGGCCGAGGCCCGTGCCGCGGCGCGGAAGGGCGCGGCCGGTGTCATCGCGCGCGGCGGCGAGTGCGGCGGCCCCGCCGGTGAACTGTCCACCTTCGTCCTCCTGCAACAGCTCCTCTCCGACCCCGAGTTGGGTGTCCCCGTCTGGGCCTGCGGTGGCATCGGACCGAACACCGCCGCGGCGGCCGTCGTCGCGGGCGCCGCCGGTGTCGTGCTCGACGTACAGCTCGCGCTGCTGGAGGAAGCGGCCACCCCGCCCGCCCTCGTCCGCCTGCTGCGCACGGCGGACGGAACCGGGACGGTCCTCGCCGGTGGCGAGCGCCTGCTGGACCCGGACCGCCCGGGCATCCCCGCCGAACTGCGCGACCGCCCCGTCCCGTTCGGACAGGACGCCTTCCTCGCCCGCCGCTTCGCCCGGGACCACCGCACGGTGGGCGCCGCCGTACGGTCCGTACGCGAGGGCATCGACCGGGCACTCCGGGGCCACGGCGCGGCGGAGGCGCTGCTCCCCGGGTCGGCCCTGAGCCGCTCCTTCGGCACCGGACTCCCCGTCGCGCAGGGCCCGATGACCCGGGTCAGCGACCAGGCGCGGTTCGCCACCGCCGTCGCCGAGGGCGGCGGCCTTCCGTTCATCGCGCTCGCCCTGGCCGGTCCCGAGCGTGCCAGGGCCCTCCTGGAAGAGGCCAGGGCCGCGCTCGACGGGCGGCCCTGGGGCGTCGGCATCCTGGGCTTCGCACCGGACGACGTACGCGCCGCCCAGCTGGAGGCCGTGCGCGAACTCCGGCCCACCCACGCCATCCTCGCCGGCGGCCGCCCCGCGCAGGCGGCCGCGCTGGAGGCCCACGGCATCCGCACCTTCCTCCAGGTCCCGACACCCGGACTGCTCGGCCAGTTCCTCGACGCGGGGGCCCGGCGGTTCGTCTTCGAGGGCGCCGAGTGCGGCGGCCACGTCGGGCCCAGCAACTCCTTCCCGCTCTGGGAGGCCCAACTGGCCGTCCTGGAGGACTTCCTGGACAGCGGAGACCAGCAGATCGAGGTGCTGTTCGCCGGCGGGGTGCACGACGAGCGCTCGGCGGCCATGGTGGCGGCCCTGTCCGCCGGGCTCACCCGGCGCGGCGCCGCCGTCGGCGTCCTGATGGGCACCGCGTACCTCTTCACCCGCGAGGCGGTGGAGTGCGGCGCGGTCCAGCCGCTCTTCCAGCGCACGGTGCTCACCGCGCAGAGCACCGTCCTGCTGGACACCGCGCCGGGACACGTCACCCGCTGCGTACCGAGCCCGTTCACCGACACCTACCGCACACACCAAGAGGAACTGCGTCGGCAGGGCGTCCCCAGGCGGCAGGCGTGGGAGCGGCTGGAGCAGCTCAACCTCGGGCGGCTGCGCATCGCCAGCAAGGGCGTCGAGCGGGTCGACGGCGAGCTCCGCGAGGTGGGCGAAGGGCGGCAGCACGACGAGGGCATGTTCATGGCCGGGGAGGTCGCGGTGCTGCGCGACGCCACCACGACCGTCACCGCACTGCACCACGGCGTGACGGACGGGGCGGCCGCCTTCTACGCGCGGCGGATCGCGGAACTCACCGACGGCGAAGCCACGGAGACGACCCCCGCGCCGCAGCCGCTGGACGTCGCGATCATCGGCATGGCCGGCATGTTCCCCGGCGCCCCCGACCTGCCCGACTTCTGGGCACAGGTGCTCGGCGGCGCGGACGCCGTGACCGAGGTGCCCGAGGGCCGCTGGGACCCCGCGCTCCACTACGGCGAGGGGGCGCCCGCGAGCGACGTCTCGGTCTCCCGGTGGGGCGGCTTCCTGCCGGGCATCCCCTTCGACCCGCTGCGCTTCGGCATCCCGCCGGCCTCGCTCGCCTCCGTCGAACCCGTGCAGCTGCTCGCTCTGGAAGCGGCCCGGCGAGCCCTCGCCGACGCGGGCTACGAGCACCGCGACTTCCCGCGCGGACGCACCGGCGTGGTCTTCGGCGCCGAGGCCGGCGGCGACATGGCCAACGCGACCACGCTGCGCACCGTCCTGCCGTCCTACCTCGGCGGACGGCTCCCGGACGACTTGGCGGACCAACTGCCCACGCTCACCGAGGACTCCTTCCCCGGGATGCTCGCCAACGTCATCTCCGGGCGGATCGCCAACCGGCTCGACCTCGGCGGTGCCAACTACACCGTGGACGCCGCCTGCGCCTCCTCCCTGGCCGCCGTCGACGTGGCCTGCAAGGAGCTGGCGACGGGCGCGGCGGACCTCGTCCTGTGCGGCGGCGCCGACCTGCACAACGGCATCAACGACTACGTGCTCTTCTCGTCCGTGCACGCGCTGTCCCCCACCGGCCGCTGCAAGGCGTTCGACGCCGGGGCGGACGGCATCGCGCTGGGCGAGGGCGTCGCCTGCGTGGTGCTCAAACGGCTCGCCGACGCGCGGCGCGACGGGGACCGGGTCTACGCCGTCGTCCAGGGAGTCGGATCCTCCAGTGACGGACGGTCCCTCGGCCTGACCGCGCCCCGGCCGGAGGGCCAGCGCGCGGCGCTGGAACGGGCCTACGCCCAGGCCCGGATCTCCCCGGCCCGGGTCGGCCTGATCGAGGCGCACGGCACCGGCACGGTGGTCGGCGACCGCACCGAACTCGACGTCCTCACCCAGGTGTTCCAGGAGTCGGGCGCCGAGCCCGGCGGCTGCGTGATCGGTTCGGTGAAGTCGCAGATCGGCCACACCAAGTGCGCGGCCGGACTGGCCGGTGTCATCAAGACGGCCCTGGCCCTCCACACCGGGGTGCGCCCGCCGACCCTGCACATCCAGCGGCCCAATCCCGGATGGCAGCCGGAGAGCAGCCCCTTCGTCTTCCACCGGCGGTCCCTGCCCTGGGCGGAGCCGGCCGGTGAACGGGTCGGCGGCGTGAGCGCCTTCGGCTTCGGCGGCACCAACTTCCACGTGGTCATGCGCGGGTGCGACGGCGCGCCGCCGCCACGGCGGGCAGCCGACGTCTGGCCCGCCGAACTGTTCCTCTTCTGCGGCGAGGCGGCGATCGAGGATCTGCTCCGGCTGGCGGGGGCGCACGCGTCCGGTGACGCGCCTCGTCGGACGCCCTGGCGGCTCCGCGACCTGGCCCGTACGGCAGCACGCCGCGCCTCCGACCCGGCCGCCGGTCCCGTCACCGCCGCCGTGGTCGCCGCGGACCTCGACGAGCTGCCCGGACTGCTCCGGGCCGCACTGGCCGGACAGGCGGCGCCCGGCGTCTTCACCGCAGGGGCCGAAGGGGCGGACGGCCTCACGGCCGTGGCTGAACCGGCGGACGGCAAGCTGGCCTTCCTCTTCCCGGGCCAGGGCAGCCAGCGGCCCGGCATGCTGGCGGACCTCTTCACCGCCTTCCCGCAGACACACGAGCGGCTGCGCGGTGCCCCGGTCACCGCGATGTTCCCCCCGGCCGCGTTCGACCCGGCCGCGCGGGAAGCGCAGCGCGCCCGGCTCGCCGACACCCGCCGCGCCCAGCCGGCCCTGGGCGCCGCCTGCCTCGCCGTCCATGACGTGCTGGCGGACCTGGGCATCCGCCCCGACATGGTGGCCGGCCACTCGTACGGCGAACTCGTCGCGCTCTGTGTGGCCGACGCGTTTCCCGCCGAGGCGCTGCCGGAGCTGAGCGGGCTGCGCGCCGAGGCGATGCTGGGCTCCGCCGGGGACGAGCCGGGTTCGATGGCCGCCGTCACGGCGGGGGCGGCCGCGGTGGAAGGCGTGCTGGCCGGCGCCGGTCTCACAGGTCAGGTGGTGGTCGCGGGCCTCAACTCCCCGTCCCAGACGACGATCTCCGGCCCGGCCCGGGCGGTCCGGCGGGCAACGGCGGCACTGGAGGAGGCCGGATTCGCCGCGCGGGCGCTCGACGTGGCGTGCGCCTTCCACAGCCCGATGATGACCGGCGCGGCGGAGACGTTCGCCGAGGTGCTCGCCACCCGGCCCTTGCGGGCACCCGGGATCCCGGTGTGGTCCGGTCTGACGGCCACCCGCTACCCGGCGGACACCGTGGAGCTGCGGGCCCGCCTCGCCGGGCAGATCGCGGCACCGGTGCGGTTCACCGAGCAGATCGAGGCGATGTACGAGGCCGGCGCCCGGATCTTCGTCGAGGCGGGCCCGGGCACCGCGCTCACCGGCCTGACGCGCGCCGTTCTCGGCGACCGGCCGCACGTGGCCGTGCCCTTCGAGCCGCACTCCGAGGCGGGGCTGCGCGGCCATCTGGAGGCGCTGGCCCGGCTGGCGGTCTCCTGTGGCGTACAGATGGACGCGGAAGCGCTGTTCGCGGGCCGGGACGCGGTCGTGGCCGAGCCCGGGCGGCCGCCGGAGCGCCCGGGCTGGCTCGTGGACGGGCACCTGGTCCGCACCGCGGACGGCGGGCTGCTCCCCGGCGGGCTGCGGCCGGCGCGGCGGATCGCACCGCTGACCGGGACCGGCGGCGGGGAAGGCGGGGAAGGGGCCGGGCAGGCGGGCCGTGAGGCCCTGCTCCAGGACTTCCTGCGCGGCGGCCGTGAACTGATCGCGGCGCAACGGGACGTCCTGCTCACGTACTTCGGCGGGACGGGGGAGGCCCCGCCGCCGGTCTCCGTGCCGGCCGGGGCGGTGGCGCCTTCGCTGCCCACGGAACTCCCCGCGGAACCTCCCACCGAGCTCCCCGCCGCACCGCCCACCGAAGGCGAGCCGGATCTGTTGCGTACGGTGCTCTCGGTCATCAGCGAACGGACCGGATACCCCGTGGAGATGATCGATCCCCAGCTCGACCTCGAAGCCGACCTGAGCGTGGACTCGATCAAACGCACGGAGATCGCGGGTGAACTGGCGAAGAGGGTGGGCGGCGCCGGGGCCGGTCCGCGCGGCTGGGACGACGCGGACCTGGAGAGCCTGACCCGGGCGCGTACCGCGGCGTCGATCGCCGAGTGGATGACCGAGCGCACGGAAGGCCCGGAGCAGCACGTGGAGCAGGAGCCGGACGGCACCGAGGCGGCCGAGTCGGCCGGAGTCGCGCCCCGGCGGTACGTGCTCCGGCGCGTGGCACTGGACGGCACCCCCGCGCCGGACGGCTCCACGGCCCTGCGTGACAAGCGTCTCCTCGTGCTCGGCGGAAGCGCCCGCGTCGCGGAGCCCCTTGTCGCCCGGCTCCGCGAGCACGGGGCGCACGTCACCCACTCCGACGCGGCCCCCGGCCACTCCGCCGGGCCGCTGGACGGAGTGATCCTGCTGGCCGGCCCCGTACTGCCGAACGCCTTCCCTCTCCTGAAGGACCTGCTCGGGAGCGGTCCGCGCCGGCTGCTGTGCGTACGGTGGGCGGAGGACGGCCACCGCGACGGACTGGGCGGCTTCCTCCGCACCGTCGCCCACGAGTATCCGGACACGGCCGCCCGCCTGGTGACCTTTCCCGGCGGGCAGGACGCGAACGGGACGGCCGACGCGATCGTCGCCGAACTCCTGGCACCCGGCCGGGCACCCGTCGTCGAGCGCGCCGAGGACGGCCGGAGGTTCGGCGTCGAGCCCCAGGAGGCCCCGCTGGGACCGCTGCGCACCGACGACGATTCCACCGGGGCGCGGGCGGCCGAGGCCCTCGGGCTCGGGCCGGAGTCCGTCCTGCTGTTCGCGGGCGGGGCGCGGGGCATCGCCGCGCGCGTCGCCGTCGCCCTCGCGGCGGCCTCCCGCTGCCGGATCGAACTCCTCGGCCGTACGGCCATCGCCGACGCCCCCGAACCGCCCGGGCTCGCGGGCGTCACCGGACGCGCCGCGCTGCGGGCCGCGCTCGCCGCGCGCGGTGGGCTCCGGCCCGCGGAGATCGAGCGGGAGGCGGGAGCCGTCCTGGCCCGCCGCGAGATCGACGCGACCCTCGCCGGGATCCGCGCGGCCGGTGGCGAGGCCGCCTACCGGTCCGTCGACCTGCGGGACGCGGAGGCCGTCGAGCAGGCGGTCAAGGAGACCCACGCCCGCCACGGGCGCGTCGACGGCTTGGTGCACGCCGCCGGAGTCATCGAGGACAGACTCATCGCCGACAAGGAACCGGCCTCCTTCACCCGGGTGCACGAGACGAAGGCGGAGAGCGCCCGCACGCTGTTCACCACGCTGCGCCGGCTCCCCGAACCGCCGCGCTTCACCCTGCTGTTCGGCTCCGTCGCGGCCGTGTACGGCAACCGGGGTCAGGCGGACTACGCCGCCGCCAACGGCGCCCTCGCCGAGCTGGGCCGGCAGTGGCAGCGCTCCACGGGCACGCGGGTGCTGACCGTGCACTGGGGGCCGTGGGCCCCGGACCGCGTGCACGGCGGGATGGTCGGCCCGGAACTCGCCCGGGAGTACGCCCGGCGCGGCATCGCCCTGATCGACCCGGAGGAAGGGACGCTCGCCCTGCTGCGCGAACTCACCTGGGGTGACGACGACACGTGCGAGGTCCTCTACACCGCGTCGGGGTGGTGACGGTGAACCTCGGTCTTCCCGGGAGTCCTAAGCAGGAGCCGGTGGCCGTCACCGGCATGGCGGTCACGCTGCCCGGAGCGGAGGACCTGGACCGGTACTGGCACAACCTCCTCACCGGCGTGGACGCCATCTCCGAAGTGCCGCCGGGGCGCTGGGACCAGGACGAGTACCGCTCCGGTGCCATCTACTGCCGGCGCGGCGGGTTCGTCGACGACCGGCTCCCCGGCTTCGACCCGGCCGCCTTCGGCATCATGCCCGGCT
This sequence comes from Streptomyces sp. NPDC051173, assembly GCF_040689515.1. Lineage (NCBI taxonomy): Bacteria > Bacillati > Actinomycetota > Actinomycetes > Kitasatosporales > Streptomycetaceae > Streptomyces > Streptomyces sp. NPDC051173. The sequence continues at coordinate 104,406 of NZ_JBFBBD010000011.1, read as the reverse complement.
CCGTCCCGGCCATCGAGCCCGACCAGCTGATCGCCCTGAGCACGGCCGCCGCCGCGATCGCCGACGCGGGTGGCCTCGCGACGGCGGACCCCGCGCGGGTCGGTGTCGTGCTGGGCCGCGGCGGCTATCTGACGGCGGGGCTGGCACGACTCGACCAACGCGTCCGCACCGCAGGCCAGTTGACCCGTACGCTCCGGGAGCTGCTGCCCGAGGTCGGGGAGGAGAAGCTGGCCCAGGTCCGTACGGCCTTCGAGGAGGCCCTGGGGCCCGACAGCCCCGACGCGGCCATCGGACTCGTCCCCAACTTCACCGCCTCGCGCATCGCCAACCGGCTGGACCTGCGCGGCCCCGCCTACACGGTCGACGCCGCCTGCGCCTCCTCGCTGCTCGCGGTCGGCCAGGCGGTGGGCGAGCTGACCGCGGGGCGCTGCGACGTGATGCTCGCCGGAGGCGTGCACCACTGCCACGACGTGACCTTGTGGTCGGTGTTCGCCCGGCTGGGCGCGCTCTCCCCGACGGAGCGGATCCGCCCCTTCCACCGGGACGCGGACGGCGTGCTGATGGGCGAGGGCACCGCGGTGGTCGTCCTCAAGCGGCTCGCCGACGCGCTGCGCGACGGCGACCGGGTGTACGCGGTGGTACGGGGCACCGGGGTGGCCGGCGACGGCCGGGCCGCGGCCCTGGTCAACCCCGACCCGGAAGGGCAGGTCCGGGCGGTCCGGCTCGCCTGGGAGTCGGCGGGGGTGGACCCCGCCGCCCCGGCGGCGATCGGCCTGCTGGAAGCGCACGGCACGGGGACCCCGAACGGCGACGCCGCCGAAATGACCACATTGCGCCGGGTGTTCGGCTCCTCGCGCGAACCCGACGCGGTGATCGGCTCGGTCAAGTCGATGATCGGCCACACCATGCCGGCGGCGGGCGCGGCGGGCCTGGTCAAGGCGGCCCTGGCCCTCCACCACCAAGTGCTCCTGCCCACGCTGCACTGCGAGGACCCCCACCCCGACCTGCTCGCCACCCGCTTCCGCCCGTCCCCGGTGGCCCGCCCCTGGGACGCGGAGGTGCGCCGGGCCGGGGTGAACGCCTTCGGCTTCGGCGGCATCAACGCCCATGTGGTCCTGGAGGAGTTCCGCCCCACGGCCGGGAAGCGGCGCGCCGCGTCCACGGCCCTCAGGGTCGCCGAACCCGACCCCGTCCTGCGGATCGCGGCCGACACGGCCGAGGAACTGCGCACGCTGCTCGAAGCCGGGGACGACCGTCTGCGCGCGGGCGGGACCGTCGGCACCGGAGGCGCCCGGCTGGTCGTGGCGGGGCCCGGGGCCGAACGTCTCGCACTGGCCCGGAAGGCGGTCGCCCGCGGCCGGGCCTGGGGCGGCCGCCGCGACGTGTGGTTCGCGCCCGCGCCGCTGCTCGGACCGGCCGGTGGCCGCACCGCCTTCCTCTTCCCCGGCCTGGAGACCGGGTTCACCCCCCAGGGCGAGGACGTCGCCCGCCACTTCGGACTGCCCCGCCCCACCTGGCAGCAGGCCCGGGTCGGCGCCGTGGGCGAGCACGGGGCCGCCGTCGTCGACGCCGGACGCCTCCTGGCCGGCGCGCTGCGCCGCGCCGGTGTCACCCCCGACGCCCTGGCCGGGCACAGCGTGGGGGAGTGGACGGCCATGGCCGTCGGCGGCATCTTCGCCGACAAGGAAGTGGACGTCTTCCTGCGGGACTTCGACCCCCTGGCCCTGCGCGTCCCGGACCTGGTCTTCGTGGCCTTCGGCGCGCCCGCCGCCCAGGTGGAGGCGGCCCTGGCCGGGATCGGCGAGGTGGTGCTCTCCCATGACAACGCCCCGCACCAAAGCGTGGTCTGCGGCCCCGCGGCCCAGGCCGAGAAGGTGTCGGAACGACTGCGCCGGCAAGGCGTCCTCGGCCGCGCGCTGCCCTTCGAATCCGGCTTCCACACGCCCATGCTGGCCCCCTGCCTGGGACCGATCCGGGAGGGGATGCGGCGCTTCACCCTGCACCGCCCCTCGGTGCCGGTCTGGTCGGGGACGACCTGCGCGCCGTTCCCGGACCGGGAGCCGGAGATCCGCGAGCTGGCCGTGCGCCACCTCCTGGAGCCGGTCCGCTTCCGTGGCCTCGTCGAGTCCCTGTACGCGGCCGGGTTCCGCGCCTTCGTCCAGGCCGGCCAAGGCCAGCTGCCGGCCCTGGTCGGCGACGTCCTCGCCGACCGCGAGCACCTGGCGGTCACGGCCGGAGCCACCGACGGCGACGGCCTCGGCCGGCTGCGACGGGCCGTGGCCGGGCTCTGGGCGTACGGCGCGGAGCCCGACTTCGCCGCGCTGGCTACCGGAGAAGGCCGCGGCACCACGACCGTCGCACCCCTCTCGTCGCCCCCGTCAGCCCCGTCAGCCCCGTCAGCCCCGTCAGCCCCGTCATCTTCGTGCACGCCGGGCGTACGGCTCGGTCTGGACGCGGGCCCGGTCGACCTCGAACCCGCCTCCCGGGACCGGCTCCGTACGGTGCTGCGCGGCGCGCTCACCGCCCCGGAGGCGGCCGCCCCCGGAACCGGCCGACTGGCGGACGCCGCGCGGCGGTTCCCGGAGGCCGCACAGCTGAGCGCCCTGCTGACCGAGACGGCCGACGCGGCGGCGGACCTCTTCGCGGCGGCGCACGACGCGCCCCGGGCGGCCACGGGCGTCAGGACCTCCGGCCCGGTGGTGCCGGGCCACACGGCGGACGTCCCCCGGGCCACCACGCTCAGGGTCGCCCTCGACACCATGCCCTACCTCGTCGACCACTGCTTCTACCACCAGCGGCCGGACTGGCCCGACATCGGCGACCGCTGGCCGGTGGTCCCCGCGACCACCATGATCCGGCACATGGCCGACGCGGTGTCCGCGCCCGGTACCGGTGTCACGGTCGCGGTCCGCGGCGCCCGGTTCCTGGAGTGGCTGGTCGCCGAGCCCGCCGTCGACGTGACCACGACCGTACGGGCCGTCCCCGGACAACCGGGCCGTCACACCGTGGACTTCGGCCGGTACGCGCGCGCGGAGACCGAGACGGCGCCCCGCCACCCGGCACCGCCCGCCCGCTGGCCCGTCCCGGCCGACGAGGACGCGCCCACCGTCCCCGCCCGGGAGATGTACGAGGAACGCTGGATGTTCCACGGACCGCTCTTCCAGGGCGTCACCACCGTCACCGCGCTCGGCGTCCGGCACGTCCGGGGCGTGCTCACCGCTCCCCCCGCACCCGGCGCGCTCCTCGACAGCGCGGGACAACTGCTCGGCTACTGGCTGATGGCCACCCACCCCGACCGCACGGTGGTCCTGCCGGTCGGGATCCGCGAGATCCGCTTCCACGGCCCGGAACCCGCGGCGGGCGAACGCCTCGACTGCCACATCCGTATCACCACCCTCACCGATACGCTGCTGGCCGCGGACATCCAGCTCAGCCACCGCGGCACCGTCTGGTGCGGGATCAGCGGCTGGGAGGACCGCCGGTTCGACTCACCGCCCGCCACCGACGCCATCCGGCGCCGGCCCGGGCACGGCACACTGGCTCAAGTCCAGCCCGGCGGCTGGCACCTGGCCTTCGAATACTGGCCCGACCCGGCGTCCCGCGAGCTGATGATGCGCAACGTGCTGGGCGGCGCCGAACGCGACGCCTACGCGGCCCGGCCGCCGCGCGGCAGACCGCAGTGGCTGCTCGGCCGGATCGCCGCCAAGGACGCCGTACGCGACCACTTGTGGCAGCACGGCGCGGGCCCGGTCTACCCCGCCGAGATCCGGGTGCGCAACGACGACAGCGGACGCCCGTACCCGGAAGGGGTGCACGGCCGGCGGCTCCCGCCCCTGGACCTGTCCCTCGCCCACCGCGCGGAAGCCGCGGTCGCCCTGGTGCGCCCGGCCGGGGCCGCGCCCACCGGCATCGACATCGAGGAGATCACCGAGCGGCCGGAGGCCACCCGCGACGCGGCCCTGGCCCCCGAGGAGCTCCGGCTCTTCGACCGCCTCGGCGGCGGCCCCCGCACCCTCACCCGCTTCTGGGCGGCCAAGGAGGCCGCGGCCAAGGCCGAGGGCACCGGGCTGCGCGGCAGACCGCGCGACTTCCGCGTCGTCGCCGCCGACGGCGACCGGCTGACGGTCCGCACACCCTCCGGCCGCACCCACCCCGTGTCCCTCGCCGAGGTCGGCAACCCGGCGGGCCTGCGGCCCCGCCGGTACATCGTCGCCTGGACCGAGGACACCCACCGGCAGCACCACGAGGAGAGCCCTTCATGACCACCACCCCCACGCCGGACGCCGTCACCCCCCGCCCGGGGACCGCCGAACGCACCGTCCTCGCCGAGCTCACCGAGGCACTGCACCGCGTGGTCCCCGAGATCGGCCTCGAAGGCACGGCCGTCACCATGGACACCCGCTTCGTCGAGGACCTCGACCTGGAGTCCATCGACCTGGTCACCCTCACCGGCGAACTCGGGCGCCGCTACGGCGAACGGGTCGACTTCCCCGCCTACTTCGCCGCCCTCGAACTCACCGAGATCATCGAACTCTCCGTCGGCCACATGGTCCGCCACATCGCCGGACGCCTCGGGTGACGGTCCGCCGCCCGCGCCTGAACACCCTGCGCATCGGACCGGCCGGGCAGGACACCGTCGTCCTGGTGCACGGCATCGCCACGGACAACCTGACCAGCTACTACTTCACCGTCGCCCCGCAGCTCGCGGCGGCCGGGCACGACGTGGTGATGTACGACCAGCGCGGCCACGGCCGCAGCGAACGCCCGGCCACCGGCTACCGCCTGGAGGACTTCACCGACGACCTCGCCGCCCTCCTCGACGACATGGACACCACCGGGCCGGTCCACCTGGTCGGGAACTCCTTCGGCGGCACCGTCGCCTTCGACTACGCCCTGCGCCACCCCGACCGGATCGCCAGCCTCCTGGCCGTGGAGTCCGAACCGCCCACCGCGGCCTGGGCCGCCAAGATGAGCCGCCTGCTGGCCGGTTCGGCGAACCGGCTCCGCGACGGGCAGGCTCTGCCCTGGATCGAGCGGACCTACGGCCGGCACCCCGCCCGGCTGGTCAGCCGGGCCCGTCCGCTGCTGCAGGGGACGACGCTCGCCGCGGACATCGCGGCCAGCCGCATACCCGCCGAGGAGCGCTGGCGGACCCTCGACCTGCCCGTGCTGGCCGTCTACGGGAGCACCTCCGACCTCGCGGACACCGCGCCCTGGCTCGAATCCCTGCTCCCCGACTGCCGCACCCACCGGGTGGCGGGCCACGGGCACTCCGTGCTCGTGGGCGACCCACGGACCGTCGGGACGCTCATGCTCGACTGGATCGGGACGGGCCACCGCCACCGGAAGGAGGGGATCCGGGTATGAGCCGGTTCCTCCTCGTGGTGCCCCCGCTCGTCGGGCACATCAACCCCGCCGTCGCGGTGGCCCGCGAACTCACCCGGCGCGGACACGAGGTCGCCTGGGCCGGGACCCCCGGCATCGTCGGCGAACTGGCGGGCCCCGACGCCGAGATCCACGCCTGCGACGCACCCGACGATCTGCGCAGGCCCCCCGAACTGCGCGGGGTCGCGGCGCTGCGCTTCCTGTGGCAGGACTTCCTCGGGCCGCTCGCCCTGGCCATGGCGCCCGGGGTGGAACGGGCTGCCGCCGCCTTCCGCCCCGATGTGATCGTCGCCGACCAGCAGGCGCTCGCCGGTGCCCTGGTGGCCGAGCGGCTCGGGATCCCGTACGCCACCTCCGCCACCACCTCCGCCGAGTTCTCCGCCGTGCTCGGCGGAATGCCCAAGGTCGAGGCGTGGATCGACGATCTGCTGGCCGGGCTGCGCGGCACGCTCGGCGACCCGGGGCGCACCCACGACCCCCGCTTCTCGCCGGACCTCGTCCTGGCCTTCACCACCACCGCCTTGATGGGCGAGTACGCCGCGCCCCCGCAGACCCGCTTCGTGGGCCCGGCGCTCACCCGGCGGCCCGGCACGGCGCCCTTCCCCCGGGAGCGGCTCGACCCCGGGCGGCACACCGTCCTGGTCTCCCTCGGCACCGCCAACACCGATCTCGGCGCCCGCTTCCTCACCGAGTGCGCGGCCGCCGTACGGGACCGCTCACGGCACCTCCAGGCCGTCATCGCCGACCCGGGCGGGGTGCTCGGCGGCACCTCGGACGACGCCGTGCTCGCCGTACGCCGCATGCCCCAACTCGACCTGCTGAGCCGGGCGTCGGCGGTCGTCTGCCACGCCGGGCACAACACCGTCGCGGAGTCCCTGCTGCACGGGGTGCCGCTCGTCGTCGCCCCGATCCGCGACGACCAGCCCGTGATCGCCGCACAGGTGACCTCGGCCGGGGCCGGGATCCGGATCCGGTTCGGTCGCGGCGACCGTCGCACGATCGGCGCCGCGCTGGACGGCGTGCTCACCCTTCCCCAGTACCGCGCGGCCGCCCGCCACGTCCAGGAGTCCTTCCGCGCCGCGGGAGGCGCCGCCGCGGCGGCAGCGCACCTCGAAGAACTCGCCATCACACGACAGGGAGAACCAGGAAGCCCATGAACCGGACCCAGGAGGTCGCCCAGCTCCGCGTGGGCTACCAGCGCGAACTCGCCCACGGCACCGAACGCTTCCACGGGCCGAGGAGCACCACGTGCCCCTGGTGCGGCTCCTCCCGGCTGCGGACGAGGCTGCGCACCATCGACCTGATGCAGCACAAGCCCGGCACCTTCGTCCTCGACGAGTGCCACGACTGTTCCCACTCCTTCCAGAACCCCCGGCTCACGCCCGAGGGACTGGACTTCTACTACCGGGACTTCTACGACGGCCTGGGCGCCGAGGCCATGGAGTGGATCTTCGGTGTCAAGGGCAGCCAGAAACGCTACCTCGCCAGCGCCCGCGCCCTCCTCCCCTTCGGCACTTCCCGCCGCTGGCTGGACGTCGGCACCGGGCACGGGCACTTCCCCCAGGTCGCCAAGACGGTGCATCCGGACACGGTCTTCGACGGCCTCGACGTCAGCGAAGGCGCCGAGGAGGGCAAGCGCAACGGCCGGATCGCCGAGGCCTACAGCGGCCTCCTCACCGACCTCGCCCTCAAGCTGGAGGGCCGTTACGACACGGTGAGCATGTTCCACTACCTGGAGCACACCGCCGACCCGCGTGCCGAACTGACCGCCGCCCGGACCGTACTCGCCCCCGGCGGCCACCTGATCATCGAGGTCCCGGACCCGGAGAGCGCGATGAGCGGGGTCCTGGGCCGCTGGTGGATGCCGTACTTCCAGCCCCAGCACCTGCACCTCATGCCCTTCGCCAACCTCCGCCGCGAACTGGAGTCGTCCGGCTACACCGTCGTCGCCGTCGAACGGCACGAGCCGCACACCCCGTTCGACCTCACCGGCGCGGCGGTCCTCCTCCTCGGGCACGCCCTGCCGCCCGCCGACGAACCCTGGCACGCCCAGCCACCCAGCGACCTCCAGCGCAAGGCCCGCACGACCATGTTCTGGTCGGCCGTCCCCCTGGTGGCCGGTGTGTACGGTCTGGAGCAGCTGCTCACCCCCCTCCTCCGTCGCACCCGCTTCTCCAACGCCTACCGGATCGTGGCGCGCAGCGGAGTGGCGTAGGCGGACCGGGCGCCCGCGGCGGGGCCGGTCACGGCCGCCCCGCCAGCAGCGCCGGCAGGCTCCGCATGTCGTCGAAGACGACGGTGCCGGGGCCTTCGAGCCAGGCGCGGGGCGTCAGCCCGCCGCAGTAGCCGAAGCAGCGCATGCCGGCGGCGCGGGCGGCCTCGACACCGGGCCGGCTGTCCTCGACCACCGCGCACGCCGCGGGGTCGACGCCCATCCGCCGTGCCGCGTACTGGAAGAGATCCGGCGCCGGCTTGCCCCGGGCGACCTCGGTGGAGCTGTAGATGCGGCCCGCGAAGCGGTCGTAGAGGCCGGTGCGGCCGAGCGTGTGGACCATCTTCTCGTGCGAACCGCTGGAGGCGACACAGGTCGGCAGCGTGATCGCGTCGAGCGCCTCCGGCAGCCCCTCGACCGGCAGCAGGCCGAGGTCCACCTCGCGGCGGTGCAGTTCGACGAACCGCTCCCACCACGTCGCGGCCGCCCGGCTCCCCAGCCGGGCGGCGACCTGGCCGGTGATGGACAGCATGGAGCGGCCGATGAACCGCTCGACCGCCTCGTCCTCGGTGAGCGGCCAGCCCAGTTCCGCGCCCAGCAGGACGTGGACCCGCATGGCGATGCATTCACTGTCGACCAATACGCCGTCACAGTCGAATATCACGAGCTCAATTGGCTTGAACGGCACCGGAGAACGGACTCCCGACCTCTCCACAGCCTTCACCCCCTGTGCTAGCTTCCTGGGCATCAAGGAGCATGCGGGCTGCACTGCTCGGGGGAAACGTGAAGCGGGCCACACCTTCGGAACAAGAGATCCAGCAGAGATCTCAATACCTTGCACAACAGCGGGGTCTCCCCATTGTGGGCATTTCCGCTCCGTCTGTCGACCGGCCCGCGCTGGAGCCGGGAAACATCAAGACGGGGACGTCGGGAAAGCACATAGGCCGTGTTCTCGTATGGAATCTGCCGACCTTGCGCACATGTCCCGGGGCGAGCGACTGGTGCGCCCGGAACTGTTACAACGGGGACACGAGCGGCGAGGTCGTCTTCAACCGGCCGTTGTGGTTCGCCAATGAGCGGCATGCCCGTGAGAACCCGGAAGGTCTGGGCCGGGTCATTCTCCGGCAACTGGCCGACGCCGCGCGGGGAGCCACTCCTCCCGTGGTCGCCGTGCGGGTGCATTCCTCCGGGGACTTCTTCGGCGAGCGGTACGTCTCCATGTGGCGCGACATAGCCCGCGCCGTGCCCCAGCACCTGTTCTGGGCCTACACGCGTTCCTGGGTGATCCCGGCCATGCTCCCCGCGTTCGACGAGCTCAGGCGGTTGCCCAACTTCCAGCTCTTCGCCTCCGTCGACCACACCATGGGCCACCCCCCGGCGGGCTGGCGGGTGAGCCGGGTGCGGGACCCGCGGGTGCCCGGCACCGAAGCGGAGGAACCCCGCCCGAAAGTACGGCAGATCGCCTGCCCCGAGGAATACCGAGAAGGCATCGACTGCGCCAAGTGCAGATTCTGCCTGCTGCCGCGAACAGGGGATGTCATCTTCAATGTCCACTGACACCGCCCCGCACCCTGTCCTCATCGGCGGCCCGGCGGGAGCCGGCCGTGCGGAACTCGCGGAGAGGCTGAAAGACATCGGGGCCGTGGAGTCCGAGTCGTTTTCCGCTCCCATGTCCGCGCCTATGTCAGCGCCCTTGTCCGCGCCCGACGTACGCTCCACCACGGCTTTCCACGCGGCCCTGTTCCCGGAGCAAAAGCCTCCGGAAGAGGTGTCGCGCATGGCCGACGAGGCACACCTCGTCCTCCACCGCTCCAACAGGGACACCGTCGAGGAGATCGCCCAGGTGGTACGCGAGGGATTCGAGGTGCACAAGGCGTCGGAAGCGTATCCGGACTGCCGGTGCGTCGATCTCGAGAACCGTGCCGGATATACGGGAATCGCCGAGGAATTCATCGACGAACTACGGCTCACCACCGCCGATTTCCACCACGCTTCGGCTCCCCGGCTGAGCGGAATCCTGGGGAGGACACCCGCGGGCGCCCGGCTGCTCGAAGTGGGCGCGGGGCGGGGCTGGCTCCGCCGGGCCGTGGACACGGGCGAGGCCGACTACTCCTGCCAGGAGTCCAGCGCCGGAATGGCCCGCTATCTGCCGGACGGCGTCATGACGGAGCCGATCAGGGCCCTGCCCGCGCGACACGGTGCCTACGACTGGGTCGTGGGATCCCTGGTCGACGGGATGGCCTACCCGCTCGGCGTCTTCTGCCTCGCCCAACTGCTCGCGCCCGAGGGGCGGATCGTGCTCACCTGGCCGTCCGCGGTGTGGTCCACCGGCCGGCGGCGCACCACGCACACGACGCGGTTCGTCTCCTCCAGCGGCAAGGAGGTTCCGGGCGTCCACTCCTTCACACCCGACCGCACCCGGACCAAGGAACTCTTCCGGCTGGCCGGCCTGGCACTCACCGACTTCGTCGAATGCCCGCCGGTGCCGCCCACCGGGCGCCCCTACAGCCCCGACACGTATCTCGCCGACGGGTCCCTGCCCGAGAGCGTGGTCTCGATCGCGGTGGGGGTGCGGCAGTGAACTCCTTCGAGTCCTTCCACGAGGCGTACCACCACCTGACGGCGCTGCTCGTGAAGGAGGGCGACCGGGTGCCCGGGCCGCGGTCGCGGACCTCGGTCGGCTCCGGCTTCGGGACGGCGGAGAGAGTGACCTACGAGGTCATCTCGCCGACCGTACGGATACGCGACCCCAGGAACCGCCTCCTCCCCGGCACGTGCCGGCACACCAACAGGGGATTCGCCTTCGCCAACTACCTGTGGGCCCTGACACCGGGCGCGAGCGCGGACCAGGTGATCGCCTACAACGCGCGCGGGAAGGCGTTCACCGACGACAACGGCACGCTGGTCTGCGGCCTCTCCCAACGGCTCATCGGCGACGGGACCACCTCACCGCTGCGCGACCTGATCGCCCTCATGAGGCGGGACCTGTCCACCCGCAGGGCCTACCTCGGCTTCATCCACCCCGCAGACCTCCGCGACGAGCCGAGGGACTTCTCCTGCTTCGGGTCGCTGCAGTTCCTGCACCGCGACGGCCGCCTCGACTGCATCGCGTCCATGCGCTCCCAGTCCCTGATCGGAGTGATGCCCTACGACGTCGTCCTCCTGACCATGGTGCAGGAGACCGTGGCCAACGAGCTCGGGCTCGCGCTGGGTTCCTACTACCATCACTGCGGATCGCTCCACTACTATGCGGGCGAGGAAGGCCAGCTGCGCTCCGTCCTGAGCTGCGCGGACGAGGTGGAGGCCATGCCTCCCATGCCGGCCCGCACACCGCTCGGCACGGACGGCGCGCTGCTCGCGGCGGAGCGGGAGCTCCGGCGGACCGGTCTTCCCGACGACACGCGCCTCGAGCCGTACTGGCTGGACATCCTCGCGTCCATGAGGCGCGCCCTGATATCCGACAAGGGGTAGCGTGACGACAGGCTCAGCCGTCCTGGCACGGGTCCGGGGCCTCGTGGCCGCCCACCGGGAGAGCCTGCTGGGCGGCGAGGTCATGCCCGAGGACGCGCTCGTCGCGGTGGTGCCCCCCGCACACCTCCTGGACACCCTCACGCTGGGCATGTCCCTGAACTACCAGCGCGACAGCTACGCGCTCTGGCGGGCGGTCGCCGCGGCGTACCAGGACCCCCGCTCCCGCTGGGTGTTCACCCCGGCACGGGTCCTCGACCGCACCCCCGAGGATCTCGCCCGGCACCTCCTCGCACACCGGGTCGCCCTCCAGCCGAACCGGCACCCCGAGATCTGGCGCCGTGTCGCCCGGGGGATCGCCGGCTCGTCGGCGGACGGCGACGTCGCGGGCCTGCTCACGTCGGCGGGGAGGGACATCGCCCGCCTCACGGACATCGTGCGGGTGCGCAGGAAGCCGGAGTTCCCCTACCTGTCCGGCCCGAAGATCTTCAACTACTGGCTCTACGCCCTGGAGCAGTACGCGGACGTGAGGTGGACGTCCCGCGAACTGATCACCATCGCCCCCGACACGCACGTCATCCAGGCCACGGTGCGGCTCGGGCTGTGCGGGAGCGAGGTGCTGGAGGGCTCGGCGGTGCACCGGGCGGCGGTCGCCGAGACCTGGGCGGAGGCGCTGGCCGGCTCCGCCATGGCCCCCATCGACGTGCACACCCCGCTGTGGCTGTGGAGCCGGGCGGGGTTCCCCGACATCGCGGAACTCCGGGGCGCCGCGGCGCTCACGGGCGCCGGACGGGGCGCCAGGAAGGAAACCGGAAAGGAAACCGGAGACGAAACCGGAGACGAAACCGGAGAGGAAGCCCCTTGGGGTTAGCGCCGGGCGGACGGGGCCCGGCGAGGTTCTTCCCCAGCCCACCGGCCAGGAGGCCGGTCCTGCTGATGACTCTCGGCTCCTTCGCCCTGGGCACCGACGCGTTCGTCATCAGCGGCGTCCTGTCCTCGGTGGGCGACGACCTGTCGGTGTCGGTCGGCACCGCCGGCCTGCTCATCACCGTCTTCGCGGCCGTCTACGCGCTGGCCGCCCCCTTCATCGCCGTCGGCACCGCCAACCGTGACCGGCGCAGGGTCCTCCTGGCGGCCCTCGCCGGCTTCGTCGTCGCCAACGCCCTGGCCGCGGCGGCGCCGGACTACGCGGTCCTGATGGCCGCGCGGGTGGTGGCCGCTCTGGCCACCGCGCTGTTCATGCCCGCCGCGTCCGCCACCGCCGCGGCCATCGTCCCGCCCGAGGAACGCGGCAGGGCCCTGACCGCCGTCCTCGGCGGCATCACGATCGCCAGTGCCCTCGGCGTCCCCGCCGGCACCGTCATCGCCGCGTTCTCCGACTGGCGGGCCACCTTCCTCTTCGTCGCCCTCCTGAGCCTCGTCGCCCTCCTCGGCCTCGCCCGCGCGCTCCCCCCGGTGCCGCCCACGGCGGAGGCACCCATCGCCGAACGCGCCCGCGCGGCCGTCCTGCCCGGCGTGCCCGCGGTCCTGCTCGTCAGCATGCTGACCTTCTGCGGCATGTTCGCGCTGTACGCCTATCTGGAGTGGACCGCCCAGCACATCGCGGGGCTGCACGGCGCCGCCGTCGCCTTCGTCTTCTTCGCCTACGGCGCGTGCGGAGTGCTCTCCAACCTGGTGACCGGTGTACTGATCGACCGCTTCCCGCCGGAGCGCCTCGCCCTGCTCTCCTCCTGCGCCCTCGTCCTGGTCATGGGGCTCATGGCGCTCCTGGCCCGTGTCGGCTCCCACCGGGCGCCGACCGTCGTCGCGTTCTTCGTGACGGTCGTGCTGTGGTCGCTGATCGGCTGGACCATGAACCCCGCCCTGCAGAAGTGCTTGATCAACGCGAGTGGCGAGCAGGCACAGGTGGTGCTCTCACTGTCGGGGTCGGCGGTCTACGCCGGCCAGGCGGTCGGGAGCCTGGCCGGGGGACTCGTCCTGACGCACGGGGCGGGGGCGTTGACGCTCACGGCCGTGGCGTTCCAGGTGCTGACGGTCGTGGCGATGCCGGCGGTGTCGCGGAGATCAGTCTCCTGACCCGGTCCCGCGCACCGGCTCCCTGCGGACGTCGGCCTTGGCCACCGTCAGATTGTCGTCGGCGAAGACGAACTCGGCTTCCACGCGCCGGCCGGCCAGCACGTCCGCCAGCCAGTGCCGCGCGTCGTCCCACATCGCGTCGAGCGGCAGCTCGTCCACCGGGTGCCAGGACGGTGCGATCTCCTCGCACTCCCGGGCGGTGCCCTCGGCCCTGTCGGTGAGGAACACCGCCACTTCCTGGTCGTGGTCCGGCCGGGCCGGGAACCGGAAGACCAGTCTCGCCGCGTGCCGCAGCTCCGCCTCGGCAGCCACCAGCGAGGACTCCTCGGCCAGTTCACGCACGGCGGCCCGCGCGGGCGTCTCCCCGGCCTCGACGTGGCCGCCCAGGCCCACGACGTTGCCGGCGCCGAAGCCCCGCTTCTTCCGGCCGAGCAGCACCTCCCGGCCGCCGGTGGCAGTGGTCCGGGTCACCAGGCACAAGCACATCGATGTCAGAGTCATCCCGGCATCATCGCGCACCCCGGCACGGCCCCGGCCGCTTTCGGCCGAGAGGGGCGGCCACGGCGACGGCGCGCCACGGAGGACCGTGGCGCGCCGTACGAGCGGTGCCGGGGGCCCGGCCCTATGCCACCGACTGGGCCGCGTTGCAGACGGCCCGCTCCTCGTCACCGAGGTGGGTGGAGCTCATGTCGGGGCCCTGGACCCAGCCGAGGAGGCCGATGATCTGGCCGGGGTCGTCGTAGCGGGAGAAGACGGCGGTCTGGAGGCCGACGCCGGTGGCGGGGTCGAAGTTCTGCAGGACGCCGCCGCCGCTGCACCCCGGTGAGAGCGCGCCGGGCATCACGTCGCTGTAGTGGACCGGGTCGGCCCAGGGCGGTCCTCCTGGCCAAACTGGGCGCCACCACCCGTTTCCAGGCGGGCGTCCAGGCGGCACGGCGCGGCTGGCTCTGAGGCGTCGGCGGCCCGGGTGATGCAGGTGGGCCCCGGGGCGACGCCTCCACGGCCCTGGCCCATCGGGCGGCGTGACGGTATGCAGGAAGTGTGGGAGTGTCTTGTGGCCGCGGGGGCGGCCCGGGCATGACAGCCGTGGACGGGGGTGCGAGGAGGGACAGTGAGCGGGATAGTGATCCACCTGCCGCAGGGGAGCGGCGACGCCGGCGGGGAGCCGGGAGGAGGGGCGGTGACGTTAAGGCTCGGCCCGGGGGAAGTGGCGCGTTTCGGACGGGGATCCGCGACGACACCGGTCGAACTCCGCCTCGCCGACGCGGCGATCTCCCGGCTGGCGGGGGAGATCCGGGTGACCGACGACCATTGGCAGCTCAGCAACCACAGCGCGACCCAGAGCTATCTGGTGGAGAACCCGGAGGGCGCGGGGGAATACCTGAGGGTGCCGCCACGGCGGGCCGGAGCGCCCATCCCCTTCGAGTTCTCCCGGGTGGTGCTGCCCACCCGCCGCAGTACCACGGTCGCCTTCCAGGTGTTCGCGCCCGACCACGTCTACCTCGACCCGGACGGCATGGGCGGCCAGTGGGGGAGCCGCACCGTCACCGCGTACTGCCTGGACGAGACGGCGACGTACTTCCTCGTGCTGGTCGCGCTCTGCGAACCACGGCTGCGTGACGAGTCGCCGGTCGCCGTGCCCACCACCCCGCAGATCGTCGAACGGCTCGGGTGTCACGCCGCCGGCGGCAACCTCACGGCCCGCGCCGTGAGTTCTCACATCGACTACCTGGCCGAGGAGAAGATGCGCATCAGCGAACCGGCCGGAGGCGAACCCCGCAGGGAGGCCCGCCGCAACGGCAAGCGGGAGGCGATCGTCGGACTCGCGCTGCGGTTCGGACTCGTGCGGGAGGAGCACCTCGCCCTGCTGCCGCCCCGCGCCGGAGCGGGTACGTGGGAGCGGGAGACGACGGGATGAGCCGTGGTGGCGCCCACCGACAGGGCCGGCGGACCGGAGGAGGGGACGGTGCGGGATCCTGGTGACACCTCGGGGGACGACGCCGTGGAACAGCTCCCGCGCGGCTACCGCGTCGGGGGCTGGGAGGTCACCGAGCCGATCGCGTCCGGTGGTTGGGCGACGGTCTACGCGGGACGGCCGGCCGAGGGCGGTACGGACCCGGAAGACGTCGCGCTCAAGTTCCTGCCGACCGGCGGGCTCGCGCCCCGGCAGGCCCACAAGGTCGCGGAAAGTGCCCGGCGCGAGGTGGAATTCGGCCACCGGAACCGCCACCCGAGACTGATCCGCCTGCTGGACTCCGTCGTGCTCGGCGAACCGGGCCGGCCGTTCCTGGACGGGGCGACCGTGCTGGTCATGGAGCGTGCCGCGGGCAGCCTGCGGGACCGGCTCGGCGCCGAGGTGACCGAGGCCGAAGGCGCCCGGCTGATCACCGAGATCTGCGAGGGCCTGGCCCACCTGCACGGCGCGGGCTGGCTGCACGGCGACCTCAAACCGGACAACGTCCTGCTCATGCCGGACGGTTCGGTCAAGCTCTCGGACTTCGGCCTCGCCACGGAGCTGACCGGCACCCACGCGTACGCGCCCCCGATGGGCACCTTCGACTACCTCCCGCCCGAGCGCTGGAAGGCCTCGCTCGGCGAGCAGGGCGTGCGGGTCCGCCAGAGCGCCGACATCTGGGCCCTGGGCATCATGATCCACGAAGTGTTCGCGTCCGGCGCCTCGCCGTTCCCCGGTGCCACTCCCGTCTCGCGCGCCGCCGCGGCGCAGGAGTACGCGGAGGGGCGCGCACCGCTGCGCATGGACAACGCCGTACCGCCCTTCTGGCGCGCGCTGGCCGCCGACTGCCTCGCCCCGACCCACGACGACCGCGCGACGCACACCGCCGGGAGCCTGCTGGCACGCATCCACGCCCGGCAGGAAGCGGACTCTCCTAAGGAAGCGCGCCCGGCGGTACGGCGGCGCGGCAGGGTCCGCGCCGCCCTCGTGGCCGTCGCGGCGTGCGGGGCGGTCGCGGCGGTCTGGTCGTACGCCGTCCACGGATCCGGTCCTGCCTCGCCGGCCCGGTCCGGCGAGCCCGCCGCCACCCTGGCCGACGCCGCGGGCAGCATCCGGGTGTTCAACGTCGAGCAGCGCTGCGGCGACCGTACGGACCGGCAGCCGGAGTGCAGCCTCGGGCTGGCCATCGATCCGCTGCGGCCCTACACCATCGACAACGTCGTACCGACACGGGTGTGGCACGGTGACGTCCTCGCCGTCGACTGCCAACTCCCCCGGGGGATGCCCATCATCGACGAGGCGGGCACCCGGTCCGACCAGTGGTTCCGCGTCCGGCTCCCGGCCGGCTCCACGCGGCCCACCGCGTGGCTGCCCGCCGTGCGGACGAAGGACCGCCCCGCGGTCCCCCCGTGCCCGCGGCCCACGCCGGTGCTGTGAGCCCACGGGCGCCGGGGGCCATACGGGGCGGCGCCGTCCGTGTTCCCGTGCGTCACACATTCACGCCTCCCCCTTGACGCGGCGGTGGATGCCGGGAATCACGGCACATCCAGGTCTACCGGGAACCGCCGGGCGCTGTCACTCCGGATCGTTCCGGGTGTCGTGGCCCGGCACTCCGTCGGAATCCCCCACGAGTGGTACGAGACCCGGGCGGCCACTTCGTCCGCGAGAACCGCTTCAGGGACGACCTCGACGGCATCATCGGCCGCCTCCGCAAGGCGTAGCCCCACGGGGTCGGCCGGGCCGGGGCGCGACACGCGTGGCGGGGTTGACGTGGCGGGCCCGTGGCGGTTGCGTGGTGGTCCCAGTCGACGGCGGCCACCGGCCCGGCCCGCGGCCGTCACGTGTACGAGAGGGTCACCCGATGCCCGGAGTGGACGGCATGCGCGCGGTGCCGATGGACCGGCCCGAGAGGCCGGGAGCCGCGCTGCGCGTTCTCGACGCCCGCTCCGGCGAGCAGGTCGACGTCGGGACGGGACACCGTTACCCGCTGCGCGTCTTCGTCCGGCGGGCGCGGGCCGGTGCTTCGGCGGAGCCGTCCGAGCTGCGGGCGCGCCTGGTCGCCGACATCCTCGTACGCACCGCCGAACTGCACGGCGGGCAGGCGCTCCTCGGGCTCGTCGGCCCCGGTGGCACGCGGGACGCCGACGAGGCGCGGGCAGCCGTGCTCGGCATCCGCCCGCCCGCGGCGACCGGCACACCGGACGAGGTCGCCCGGGCGCTGGGCGGCCGGGCCGATGTGTACGTCACGGCCGGTCAGGAACCGGCGGAGCAGGCCGTCACCGTGCGGGTCGGCGTGGTGCACCCCTACGAGCAGCCGTCCCCGATCGGCCTCGACGCCCTGGCCCTGCGGCTGGCGCTGCTGACCCACCCGCACCACGAACCCGTCGCCTTCACCCCCGAGGAGCTCGCGGCGGCGCAGCGCACGCTGCAGCGGTGGCGGGGCTCGGTGGCCCGCTGGGCACAGGCGCCGTCGAAGCCGATGTGCGCCGAGATCCTCGGCCGGGCCCTGGCGGGCCTGGAGGACGACCTGGACGTCCCGGTGGTCCTGGACGCGCTGAACCGGCTGGAGACGGACACCGGGCTGCCCGACGGGGCGAAGTTCGAGACGTTCACCTATCTGGACCGCGTCCTGGCACTCGAACTCACCCGCGAGATCGGCCACGCGACGTCGTACGACCCGCCGGCATGAGCGCCCGCCGAAGGCTGCTCGTGCTGCGGCACGCCAAGTCCGCGTGGCCGCCGGACGCCGCCGACCACGAACGGCCGCTCGCCCCGCGGGGCCTTCGCGACGCGCCGGCGGCGGGACGGTGGCTGTGCGAGGCGGACTGCCTGCCCGATCTCGTCCTGTGCTCCACCGCCCGGCGCGCCCGGCAGACGTGGGAGCTGGCGGCCGGGCAGCTCGGCACCCCACCGCCCGCACGCCATGAACCGCGCCTCTACGCGGCGAGCGCGACCGGCCTGCTGGAGACCATTCGTGAAGTGCCCGCCGACATCGGGACGTTGCTGATCGTCGGCCACAACCCGGGGCTCCAGGAACTGGTCCTGGCGCTGGCCGGTGAAGCCGTCGGCGATGCCCGGCAGCGAGCCGGGACGAAGTTCCCGACCTCCGCGATCGCGGTGCTCACCTGGCACGGCACCTGGGCGGACCTCCACCCGGGCACGGCCCTGCTGACCGACGTCGCCGTGCCGCGAGGTGACAGGCCCTGAGGGCGGGGCGCCGTATCCGGATGGTGGCGGTGGTGGCGGTGACGGCCCAGCCTGTCCGGTGTCGCCGTGTGGGCGGAGTACACCACCCGCTGCCGGGCCTTCAGCCCCTGCGGGTCGGTCCACGCGAAGGGGTTCCCGCCCGCGCGGGCCACGAGCTCGGGATACAGCGGGGGCGGCAAGCGCTGCACCCGTCAGAGCCACCACCGTGACGGCGCCCGTTCCGGCCACGGCCCGCCGGTCGGCGTCCGGCCGCGTGCGTACCGGCGGGCACCCGGCGAGACTGGACGGGCGGCGCGCCCGGCGCCCGATGTCCGACGTGAAGCCTCAGCCCGAGGAGGCCCGCCGTGCCCAGTGACGTCGATCCCACGGGCGTGCGCCGCCGGACCCTGCTGTTCGGTGCCGCCGGGCTCGCGGTCGGAGCGTCCGCGTGCTCGTCCGCGAAGGAGAAGAGTGCGGGCGGCAGTTCCGGTTCCGCGTCGCCGGGAGGCACCGCGTTTCCCCGTGCCACGGAGTGGCGGCCGAGCGCGTCGGACATCCAGCCGGACGTGAAACTGCGCGCCGCCCAGCTCGTCGAGGCGCTCGGCACCTGGCGGCCCGGCGGCGGAGGCGCGGCGAAGGCCCGGGAGCGGATCGCGGCGCTCGGCCTGCCCGCCGCGCTCGCCGAGCAGGCGGGCCCGCTACTGACGGCGGCCGACGAATCCGTCACGCAGGTCGTCGACGCGCAGTACGGCGGGATCCTGGCGGACACGGCGAGCGTGCTCGTGGTCTGCCGCCAGTGGACGCGTACGGGAGGCGGGCCCGTCGGACCCGGCGGTACGACCGTGGACGTGCGGCTCTCCGCCGCCCGGCCGCGCTGGTCGGTCACCGCGCTCCACCCGGCCGCTCCCGGCCCGGCCGCGCCCTCGCTGCCCGACGAGGCGCGCCGCGTGCTCGGTGACACCCGCGTGAACTTGCCGCCCGCGGCCGAGGCGGACATCCGCGGCGGCGGTGTGCACACCAGTGTGCTCACCGCGCTTCTCCAACTGGCGGGCCGCTACCGCATGGAGGTCACCGTCCTGAGGTCGGGCCACCCCCTCGACGTCTTCGGCACCGACCGGCCCAGCGACCACCCGCCGGGCCGCGCCGTCGACGTATGGCGGATCGACGGCAAGGCCGTGGTCGACCCGGCGACACCGCGCGCACTGATCGAGTCCTTTATGCGCGACGCCGCGGCGGCCGGTTCGTACAACGTCGGCGGGCCGCTGCTGCTGACGGGCGGGGCCACCGCGAACCAGTTCTTCTCCGACGACACCCACCACGACCACGTACACATCGGCTTCGACAGGTGACGTTCGGCAGATGACGCTTGCGCTGGAGCGCGCTCCAGGCCGTAGCGTCCGGCGCGGAACACCACCGATCCGATCGAAGGGGACCTCGTGCGATACACACTGTTCGGCAGGACCGGCCTGCGGGTGAGCGAGTTGAGCCTCGGCGCCATGACCATCGGCGAGGACTGGGGGTGGGGCGCCTCGAAGGAGACGAGCGGCCGCATCCTCGACGCCTACGCGGACGCGGGCGGCAACTTCGTCGACACGGCCGACATCTACACCGACGGCAGCTCGGAGACGATCCTCGGCGAGCTGCTCGAAGGGCGCCGCGAGGAATTCGTCTTGGCCACCAAGTACACCGGCGCGACGCGCAAGGGCGATGTGAACTCGGCGGGCAACCACCGCAAGAATCTCGTGCAGTCGGTCGAGGCGAGCCTGAAACGGCTGCGCACCGACCGCGTCGACGTGCTGTGGGTGCACGCGCGGGACAACTTCACCCCGGTCGAGGAGGTCATGCGGGCCCTCGACGACCTCGTGCGGGCCGGGAAGGTGCTCTACGTCGGGGTCTCCGACTGGCCCGCGTGGGAGATCGCGCAGGCCAACACGCTGGCGGAGCTGCGGGGTTGGACCTCCTTCGCGGGTTCGCAGCTGTGCTACAACCTGCTGGAGCGGACCCCGGAGCGCGAACTGCTCCCGCAGGCCCGCGCCTTCGACCAGGCCGTGCTGGCCTGGGGCCCGCTCGCGGGCGGCAAGCTCACCGGTAAGTACCGCCGTGGCGGGACGGGCCGCCTGGACACCGACCCCAGGGGCTACGCCGGGCCCCACAACGAGGACGAGGTGATCACCGCGGTGCTGGAGGTCGCCGAGCAGGGCGGCTGGAGCCCGGCCCAGGTGGCGCTGGCGTGGCTCCTGGGGCGGCCCGGCAACATCGTCCCGATCATCGCCGCGACGAAGGAGAGCCAGCTCGCCGACAACCTCGCCGCCACGCGGGTCGAGCTGGACGCGGACGCGGTCCGGCGGCTCGACGAGGTGAGCGCGGTGCCGCTGGGCTTCCCCCACGCCTTCCTCCGTGAGGAGGGCACCCAGGAGACCGTCTACGGCGACCGCCGCAAGGCCATCGACGACCGGCGCTCGACGTACCGCCGCACGACGACCGGGATCCGGTAGCGGCCCGGCACTGCCCACGGCCGGGGAGTCACGCCCTGGCCGGCAGGTAGGGGCCGGGGCCCTTCAGGGTGCGGTGGATGGGGGCGGTCGCCGTGTGGCGCAGGCCCGGCAGCGCGGCCACCGACTCGGTGAGGTAGCGGTAGAAGAGCTGGGCGGAGGTGACGTCGATGCTGGCGTAGAGGTTGGCCGTGCCGGTCACGGCGGCGGCGAAGGCCACCTCGGGGTGTCCGGCCAGCACCGCTCCCGCCTCGGCGAGGCGGGACGGGTCGATCTCCAGCCACAGGGCGGCCCGGAAGTTCCGGTTCATGACGTCCGGGTGGTACTCGACGTCGAAGTACAGCACGCCCGCCGATCTCAGCTCGGTGATGCGGCGGCGCACGGTCGAGGTGGACAGGCCGGTCGCGGCGGCCAGTTCCGCGGGCGCCGCCCGGCCGTCCCGGGCCAGCAGGTCGAGCAGGTGCCGGTCGCCGTCGTCCAGGGCCACCGGTGCGGCGGCGTCGGTGGCGGGCGCCGGTGCGGCCGGGGGTGTGAGCGCCTCGACCTGGGCTGCCGTCAGCGGCCCGCTCTTGTTGATCGCGCTGAGGTCCTGGCCGAAGAAGACGTGCAGGAGGCAGTGCGCCGAGACGTCGACCACCTGGGGTGTGCGCGGCAGTTTCTCCAGGAGGAGGGGTTCCTCAAGGCCGGGGCCGCGTGTGCGCATCGAGCAGGAGATCTCCGTGCCGCCGGAGCTGAGGGCTGCCGATCGCCGCCGTCGCCGTCGCCGTCGCCATGACGCTGCGCGTGGTCCGCGCCGACCCGCCGCGCGAGCCCTCCGGCCACGGCGCGGCGGCCCGTATCGACGTCCCCGGCGCGACCGCCTTCACCGTCGCCGCGGCCACCCTCACCTACGGGCTCATCCGCGGCGGGGACGCGGGCTGGACCTCGGCCGAGATCCTGGCGACCTTCGCCGTCACCGTCCTGGCGCTCGTGGCCTTCGTGGTGATCGAGCACCGCACGGCGCGGCGCGGTGGTGTCCCGATGCTGGACCTGGCGCTGCTGCGGCGCCCGTCGTTCGCGGGCCTGATGAGCGGTGCGCTGCTGCTGCAAGGCAGCGCCTTCGGCTGTCTGGTGCTGGTGTCCCTGTGGCTGCAGTCCGTCCTGGGCCTCGGCCCGGTCGCGGCGGGTCTCGCCCTGACGCCGCTGGCGGGGGCGTCGTTCCTCGTGGCCGCGGTGGCGGGACGGCACATCCAGCGGCTCGCCCCGCGCCTGCCGATCGGCATCGGCCTGCTGCTCGTCGCGGCGGGCATGCTGTTGCTGCGCGCGGGGATGACGGCCGACGCGGGGCGGGCCTCCCTCATCGGGGGTCTCGTGGTCACCGGGATCGGCGTGGGCCTGGCCACACCGGTGCTTGTCTCGGCCGCCACCTCCACCGTGCCGCCGCAGCGGGCGGGGATGGCCGGCGGGGCGGTCAACACGTTCCGCCAGCTGGGCATGACGCTGGCCATCGCCGTCCTCGGCGCGGTCTTCACCAGCCGGACGGCCACCGCGCTCGCCGGGTCCGGGGCGGTGCCGGACGCCGACAAGGGCGCCGCCGCGCTGGCGGCGGGGCAGGCGCGGCACGTGATGGACGCGGCGCCCCCGGCCCACCGGGACGCGGCGCGGCACTTGGTGCACCAGGCGTTCGCCGCGGGGCTCGACCGGGTCTTCCTGCTGTCCTCCCTCGCGGCGGCGCTCGGCGGGCTGATCGTGCTGGCTCTGGTGCGACCGCCGGGCCGGACAGCCGCGGTCACGCCCGGCGGCGGTGCGCCGGCCGAACCGGAGCGGAGTCCTCAGCGGGACTCGGTGTCCTCGGCGGTGTGAAGTCCTCAGTGTGACGTGAGGTTTCCAGTGGTGTGAAGCCGCCTGGGCGGGTGGTGGCGCGTATGGCGCCGCCGCCCGCCCCGACCGCAGACTTGGCCCACACACCGTCAGATCGTAAGGAGCGCCACCATGTCAACCACCGTGGTCCGCCCGACGTTTCTCCTCGTCCACGGCGCCTGGCACCGGTCCACGTGCTGGGCCGCTCTGCAGGACGCCCTCGCCGCGGACGGCCTGCGGTCGCGTACGGTCGACCTGCCCAGCGCGGGCCCGCAGGGAACGCCCACCGCCGGTGTGTACGACGACGCAGAGGCGATATCCGCCCGACTGCGGCAGATCGAGGGCCCTGTCGTCCTCGTCGCCCACTCCTACGGCGGCATCCCCGCCGCCCAGGCGGCCATCGAAGGGTCGGACGTCGTCCACGCCGTCTATCTCGCGGCCTACATGCCGACGGAGGGGGAGTCCCTCCACGGCATCCACGGCCGCGACACCGCCGGACCCGAGGATCTCAGCGGCACCTCTCCCGTCTTCTTCGACCCCCGCACGGCGCTGTACGGCGACATGTCCGAGGACGTGGCCGAGCGTGCCATCGGCCAACTCGTCGAGCAGAGCCTGCGGTCGTTCCAGCAGCGGGTGACGCGGGCGGCGTGGCGCACCGTGCCCTCCACGTACGTGATCTGCGAACGCGACCAGGCCCTCCCGCCCACCCTCCAGGAAAAGATGTCCACCCGCGCCACCTACGTGGAACGCCTCGCCACCGGCCATTCCCCTTTCCTCTCCGCCCCGGGTGAACTGGCCGCGCTGCTGGGCGGGATCGGCTGAGGCGGGCCGGGTGAGGCTCAGCGCAGCTGGTCGCCCCAGCCGCCCTGGATCATCGTCTGGAACGCCCAGGAACCGTCGCGCCTGATCAGGATGTCCGCGTAGCGGAGCCGCTGGGTGTGCCCCTGGGCGGTCATCACCGAGTCGGTGAAGACCACGGCGATCGCGGGGCCGAGGAAGACGGGGGTGCGGGTGGACTCGAAGGTGATGTCCTCGGCGCCGTCACCCATCACCTGCCCCATGGTCTCGACGAACCGCTCCCGGTCCCACTGCGCGCTCGCGCCCTGCCCGGCGGCGTCGTCGCTCACCAGGTTGAGCGGGAAGACGGCCAGATCGGCCATCCGCTCGATCTCACGCCGGCCGGCGGCGGCGTCGTACTCGGCGAACCACCGCTGGATGCTGGCCAGTTCCTCGTCGGTGGGCTGGTAGGCGGTGTCGGGCAGGACCGTCATGCTCTCTCCTCGATGCCTTCGTGCCTTCGCGAGGCGCGAGTATTCAAATTTGATTAGTGAGAAAGTAGCCTGGCCGGACGCCCGACGCAACCGGCCCGGGACAGCCTGAGAAAAAAGGAGCGGCGTCGGGGCAGAGCTCCGTCTACGCTCGCGCTCATGCCGACGCCCGACGATGCATCGTTCCTCGCCCACGTCACCACGCGACTCGCCGTGTTGCCCCGCGTGGAGGCGGTGGCCCTGGGAGGGTCGCGGGCCGGCGGGACGCACGGGCCCGACAGCGACTGGGACTTCGCCGTCTATTACCGCGGGGCGTTCGATGTGGAGAGTGTCCGGGCTCTCGGGTGGCCCGGGGAGGTCTCCGAGGTCGGGGCGTGGGGCGGGGGAGTGTTCAACGGCGGTGCCTGGCTGGACGTCGACGGGCGGCGCGTCGACGTGCACTACCGTGACCTGGCCGATGTCGAGTTCCACCTCGCGGAGGCGCGCGAGGGCCGTTTCCGTGTCGAGAGGCTGCTGTTCCACCTGGCCGGAATCCCGACGTACCTCGTCGTCGCCGAACTGGCCGTCAACCGCGTGCTCCACGGCGAGCTCCCGCGCCCCGGCTATCCCGCGGCGCTGCGGCACCACGCGCCCCGGCGCTGGTCGGACGATGCCCGGCACACGCTCGCCTACGCCCGCGCGGCCCACGCCGGACGCGGGCATCTCGGCGACTGCGCCGGAGCGATCGCCACCGCCGCCTGCCAGACGGCACACGCGGTGCTGGCGGCCCGCGGCCAGTGGGTCACCAACGAGAAGACGCTGCTGGACCGGGCCGGGCTCCGGTACATCGACAACGTCCTCAGCGACCTGACCCCTCAGCCGCAGACGCTGACCGCCGCGATCGACGAGGCCGCGGCCCTGCTGGAGGAAGCGGTCAGGGCGGTAGACGTGTGACGGCTCGCCCGCTGTCGTATCTCCCACCAGAAAATGAGGACCACCTTGCGCAAGCTCACCTACTTCGTCGCCTGCTCGATCGACGGCTTCATCGGCGATCCGGGTGGTGACGCCTCGTCCATGTACCGGTTCGCGACCGAGGAGTTCCTCGACTTCCTCAAGACGGAACACCCCGAGACCATCTCGGCCCAAGGCCGGACGGCCCTCGGCATCGAGGGGCTGGAGAACCGCTGGTTCGACACGGTGATCCTGGGGCGGGGCAGCTACCAGCTCGCCCTGGACGCCGGCATCACCAGCCCGTACGGCCACCTCCGGGAATACGTCGCCTCACGCACCATCGAGGAGTCGCCCGACCTCCATGTCACGATCCTCTCCGGGGACGTGGTCGGCGCGGTCCGGGCGCTGAAGGCGGAGGACGGCGAGCGGGGCGTCTGGCTCTGCGGCGGCTCACAGCTCGCGGGCGAGCTGCTGGACGAGGTCGACGAGCTGGTGATCAAGACCTATCCGCAGGTGTACGGCTCGGGCATGCCGATGTTCGGCTCGGGCTTCGCGGTCACCGACTTCACGCTCGACTCGGTCCGCGCCTTCGACAACGGGGTGCTGGTCCGCAAGTACAGCCGCGAGCGGTAGCCGGCGGCGCGCTGCTCCGATCGGCCGAACCGGCGCGTGACCCTTTCAGCCGTCAGCCGGAGTCACCCACACGGCTGTAGCCGGTCGGAAAGACTCCGGCAGCGGGCCCCGGCGTGCCCTACCGTTCGTACGGGCCGGCCGCGCGGGAGAGGCGGAGCGGAACGGAGTCTGTAATGCTGAAGCCGTTCCATCCCGCTCCCGATCTCCGAGGAAGCCCATGAGCAGTGGCGTGAACGGCGGACGGGGGGACGCGCGGCACGGCGGAGCCGGGCCCGGATCCGTCCACGCGCAGGGAGCGACACCCGGCACCTCCGGTGACAGCTGCCCCGTACGGCCCGTACGGGGGAGCACATGAGCGAGTGCACAACGCCAAGTACGCCTTGTACACGCCCTCTTGGGGTCGGGATACTCGACAAGAAGTTGGCATGGACGCGGCTTTTGTCAAGAGGGTCGGCGTCCATGCCTCTGTCCTTCGGGCCCTGAGTGCCCCACCACTGGGTCCGTCCCCCCACTGGAGGTGCCAGTTGAAGCCTTCCCGGATTCGTGTGCGCGCCGCCCTGGCAGCCACCGCGACGGCCGCGCTCGCGGCCGTGTCCCTCACGCCGCAGAGCGCCGGCGCGTCGACCGCGGCGGCTCCTCGTGCTCTCTCCGCCGTCTCGGCCGGACAGCTGGCCCGGACGCTCCTCGGCCGGCTGAAGGGCCAGGACGCCGGGTCGTACTACGACGAGGGCTCGCGCAGACTCGTCGTCGACGTCGTGGACCGGGCGGCGGAGACCGTGGTCCGCGCGGCGGGCGCCGAGCCGAAGCTCGTGACGTACTCCCAGGCCGAACTCGACTCCACGAAGGCGGCGTTGGACGCCACTCCCGCGATTCCCGGCACCACCTGGGGGCCGGACGCGCGGACGAACCGGGTCGTCGTCACCGCCGACCCCACGGTCACGGGAGCGAAGCTGGCGCGGCTCAAGAAGACCGTCGGCTCCTTCGGCGACACCGTGCTCATGAGGAGAACGGCCACGAAGCTCACCCGGTTCATCGCGGGCGGCGACGCCATCTGGGGCCGCGACTTCTCCGCCCGCTGCTCCGTCGGCTTCAACGTCAAGCGGGCAGGCAAACCGGACGGCTTCGTCACCGCGGGGCACTGCGGCAACGTGATCAAGAGCTGGGCCCAGACGCAGGGCGGCCCCGAGATCGCGAAGACCGTCGACTCGAAGTTCCCCGGCACCGACTTCGCCCTCGCGGAGTACACCGCCACCGTCGACCACCCGAGCGCCGTGAACCTCTACAACGGCCGGCTGCTGCCCATCACCGGGGCCCGCGACGCGGTCGTGGGCGACAAGGTCGGCCGCAGCGGCTCCACCACGGACGTCCACTTCGGCACCGTCCTCGCCGTCAACCAGACGGTGAACTACCAGGAGGGGCGCGTCACCGGCCTGGTGAAGACCGACGCCTGCGCCCAGCCGGGCGACAGCGGCGGTGCCTTCTTCGACTACGACCCGCAGAATCCGCCCGCCAGTTCGTCGGCCGTGGGCATCACCTCCGGCGGCGACGGTGACTGCATGATGGGCGGGAACACCTTCTTCCAGCCGGTGACCGCGGCCCTCAACGCGTACGGCGCGACGGTCGGCGGCAGCTGACCGGCACTCCCCACGGACGGGCGGCCCCCGGACACACCTCCACGGTGTCCGGGGGCCGCCTCATGCCCCGGACCTGACAGGGCGGACGGCGAGGAGCGCACCGTCCGTCCGCCGTTATGGGAAGAACATCACGAATGCTGGATGCGGAAGTGGGGATGCTCTTTTCTCAAGTCCAGCGATGACGTGAGGGAGCTCCCAAGTGGCCGCTCGGCATTCCACGCCCTTCTCGCGGCCCGAAGCCGCCGGCACCGGCCTCACCGCTGACGCGCCCCCGGACGCCGAGCCGCCGCTCTCCGCCGGGAGCCGACAGGTGCGGGGCCTGATCGGGCAGAGGTGTGGCGCCCCGCGGGAGACGAGCTCGGGGCACTTCTTCGAGATCGCCTGGCACGAGCAGCCGCTGCCCGCCGGGCAGGGGCCCGTACCCATGGCGGACGCCCGGTGGCTCGTCGCCGACCTCGGCCCGGAGGGCACTCTCGCCACGGAGCTCGCCGAAGCCCTCACCGCCGCCGGGGCGCGGTGCGAACTCGTCGCCCCCGAGCACATCGCCGAGGCCGCCCGCGCGGGCGCCGGTGGCCTCGTGCTGTGCGCCGACCCGGCCGCCGGGCCCGAGCTGTCACCCGGGATGTCGCTGGGGCTCGTACGGAACACCCTGGCGGCCCTGCGCGAGCAGGCCGACGCGCCCGGCAACTGCCCTGTATGGCTGCTCACCCGGGGCGCCAGGGCCGTGGCACCGGGCGACGCGGGGCACCCGGACGCCGCCGCCCTGGGCGGCTTCGCGCGCGTGGTCATGCGCGAATGCCCCGGGCTGCGCCTGACACCGGCCGACGCCGATCCGGCCGCCGGGGCCGGGCAGTTGCTCCCCGAGCTGGCCGCCGGGCCGGCGGGCGAAGAGGTCGCCTGGCGCGGTGGCGTCCGCTACGTGGCCCGGCTGGTCCCCGCCCCGCCGGCACCCGGTGGACAGACGTGGCCGGTCCCGGAGCCGGTCGCGTACGGAGAGGACGTCTTCAGGCTCCGGCCCGGGGACGACGGCACCCTCGACGGCCTCCGCCTGGTGCGGGAGGAACGCCGGGCGCCCGGCCCCGGCCAGGTGGAAGTCCGCGTGAGCGCCGCGTGCCTGGACTTCCGCGACGTCATGAACGCCCTCGGCCTGCTGCCGGCCGGGAGCAGGCGGCGGCAATTGGGCAGCGGCTTCGCCGGTACGGTCACCGCGGTCGGGCCGGCCGTCGAAGGGTTCCTGCCGGGCGACCGGGTGGTGGGGGTCGGGGACGGAGCGTCCGGATCGTTCGTCGTCACCACCGCGGCCCTGCTCCGCGCGCTCCCGGAAGGGATGACGGCGGCACAGGCCGCGGCCCTCCCGACCGCGTATCTCACCGCCTGGTACGCCCTGTGCCACCAGGCGCGGCTCGCTCCCGGACGGAGCGTGCTCGTGCACGCGGCGTCGGGCGGGGTCGGTCTGGCCGCCGTCGCCCTGGCCCGCCGGTGCGGCGCCCGGGTGCTGGCCACGGCGGGCAGCGAGAAGAAGCGGCGGTGGCTGCGCGAGCTCGGCGTCGAGCACGTCATGGACTCCCGCACCCTCGCCTTCGTGGACGAGGTCCGCCGGATCACCGGCGGCCGTG
This sequence comes from Streptomyces sp. NPDC051173, assembly GCF_040689515.1. Lineage (NCBI taxonomy): Bacteria > Bacillati > Actinomycetota > Actinomycetes > Kitasatosporales > Streptomycetaceae > Streptomyces > Streptomyces sp. NPDC051173. Next base: position 75,713 of record NZ_JBFBBD010000011.1, on the reverse strand, counting down.
GGGTGGACGCCGTGCTCAACTCCCTCGCCGGAGCGGCCGGCCGGGCCGGACCCGGCCTCCTCGCGCCCGGAGGGCACTTCGTCGAGATCGGCAATCAGGACGTCACCCCGATGCTCGTGCCCAAGGACGGCGTCACGTTCAGCCGCGTGCTCCTCGACGAGACGCTGGAGGAGTACCCGGAATTCCTGGCCGACCGGCTGGGATCGATCCTGGGCGACGTGGCGGCGGGCAGGCTGCCGATGCTCCCGTGCCGTGAATTCCCGCTGGAACAGGCCGCGGAGGCCATGCGTGCCATGGCCGCGGCCGAGCACATCGGCCGGCTGGTCCTCACCGTGCCCGGGAGCGGCGCGACCCGGGCCCTGCCGCCGCGCGGCAGTTCACCCGCGGTCCGCCCCGGCACTTCGTACATCATCTCCGGCGGCCTGCGCGGGCTGGGCCTGCAGGCCGCCGAATGGCTGGCCCGGCACGGGGCCGGACGGATCGTCCTCGGAGGGCGCTCACATCCGCTGCCGGAGGCGGCGGCCCGGCTCGACCGCGTACGGGCGGCCGGGACCGAGATCCGCATCGTGCTCGGCGACATCGCCGCCGACCGCACCGCCGGACGTCTCGTGGCCGCGGCCGTCGACGGCGGCCGACGGCTGGCGGGGGTGCTCCACACGGCCGGGGTGCCCGACGACGGGCCCGCCTCCCGGCTCACCGACGAGCGCGTCGGGAACGTGTGGCGGCCCAAGGCAGAAGGAGCCTGGCGGCTGCACCTCGCCACGCTCGGCCACCGGCCCGACTGGTGGGTGGCCTTCTCCTCCGCCGCCACCCTGGTCGGCACCCCGGGGCAGGCCGCCGGGGCCGCGGCCGACGCGTGGCTCGACGCCTTCGCGGCCTGGCGCCGGTCCCGCGGACTCCCCGCCCTGAGCGTCAGTTGGGGCCCGTGGCGGGGCGGCGGTGCGGTACGGCGCGCCACTGATGAGGCATACGCGGCCATCGGCGTCGACGAGGGCTTCCGGGCGCTCGAACAACTGCTGACCCACGACCGCACATGGACGGGCGTGTTCCGTCTGGACGCGCGGCCGTCATGACACTGGTTCTGACGCCCGTGAGGGCACTCAGCGGGGCACGGCGTCGGCCCGCCGTCCAGGGCCCGCCCCCGTCCCGGTGAGTTCGTGTGCCAGGGACGACCGGCTGAGCAGGATCAGTCCGGTGAGGATCAGCGCCACGCCCGCCAGTTCGGGCACGGCCCACCAGCCGCCGCGGATCCGCTCCCCGTACAGGGCCACGCCCAGCGCCACGCTCGTACCGGCGTCGCCCAGGGTCAGGGCCGGCTGGGAGAAGACCAGGGAGCCGGACTGGAGGGCGTTCTGCAGCAGGAAGAGCGCGGCCACGCCCGTCGCCGCGAACCCGTACGTCTGCCAGGCGGCGAGGAAACCGCCGGCGCCCGCCGCCTCCCAGCGCAGCACCGCGGTCTTGAGCAGGGCCGCCGTCAGCGCGTAGCAGATCGCGGCGGCCATCGCGAGGCAGGAGGCCCGGACGGGTCCGGGGGCCCGCGCCGCCGCCACGGCGATCAGGGCCGCGGTCACGGACAAACAGCAGCCCAGGACCAGCGCCCAGCGGCCCGCGGGAACGGCCGCGTGCCCGGCACTCGGCGCGGCCGCCCACAGCGCGATACCGAGCCCCGCCGTGATGCACGCCGCCGCCCGCCACACCTCGGCGGACGGGCGCCGACGCAGGATCACCCCGGCGAGCAGCAGCGCCGCGGGCAGCTCCAGCACGAACACCGGCTGCACGACCGACAGCGGCCCGTACCTCAGCGCCAGCGCCTGGCAGCAGGCCGCCGCGACGACCGTCGAGATGCCCGCCAGCCAGACCCGCTGACGGGCCAGCCGGGCGATCAGGGCCCACCGAAGACCGTCCTCCACGGGCACCCGGCCGGCGGCCTTGCGCTGCAACACCGTCGCCAGCGCGTTGCAGGTGGTGGTGAGCAACGCGAACAGCACAGCCGCCACCGTGCCCACGGGCCGCCTCCCGGTGCCGGAACCCCGCCCGCAGCGAGGCCTGCGAACACCGACCATCCTGCGGCCGACGCCGCGTCAGGACGGACGTCGACACACGTGACCGGGGCCGTTCCCCTCAGACCGACGGACGCAGCCGGGACACCGGCCGCCTGCCCGCGGCCTTCCGTACGGACCCGAGCAGCGCCGCGAGCAGCGGCGGCGCGGCCTCCACCACGACCGGCTCCGCGGGCACGAGCAGGATGCGGTGTCCGTTGCAGGGCTGCGCGGCCGGATGCGGCCATGTGTCGACAAGTGCCTTGAGCGCGACGCTGACCAGAGTGATCAGGAGTTCCACGTCCGCGTCGCACTCCAGCAGCACGGTGACCCACGCCGCTCCGGGACACGCCCGGATCGCGCTGCTCTGCCGGAGGACGGGCAGCAGATCCGCCAGGACCGCACGGGTGAGGTGGAGGTCGGCCTCCCGCCCGGAGTGGAAGTGCACCACCTCGGACTCCGCCGTGCGCAAGGCGTCACCGACGCGACAACTGGGTCTGCTGCGCGCGAGGTCCGGCCAGGTCTCCAACTGGGCCATGGCGCGGTGGGCCGCGGTCATACCCCTATCCTTGCGCGCCCGCTGACGCGCGAACACCCCGTGGGACGCGTTCCGGGCATTCATGCAGAGGGCGAGGGAGACCTCTCCGGCCGGAGACGTTCCCCCTCAAGCACCCGGACGGGCCGGGACCTCGAAGACGATTTCCAGGCCGTCCTCCTCGTCCCACTGCTCTCCGGCCTCGGTGAAGCCGAAGCCCGCGATCGTGGCCAGGGACGCCGCGTTGTCGGGGCCGATCGTCGCCCGCACGGTCGTGACCGCGGGTTCGGCCGCCGCCCGGCGGAGGAGCTCGGCCAGGGTGGCGCGGGCGTAGCCGCGGCGGCGGAACGGGGGAGCGATCGAGTAGCCGATCTCGACCATGCCCGCCTCGTCGGGCGGGCCGTGGAAGCCGGCGTGGCCGACGACGAGGCCCTCGACGACGACCGCCTGCCGCACCATCCACCGCGCGCGGCCGGGGTCGGCGGCCATTTGGCCGAGCCGGTACCGCCACAGCCACCGTGCTCTGTCGGTCAGGAAGCAGTCGGTCAGCGCGACCCCGGCGATCGCGCGGGCCGCGGACAGGTCCCCGTCGAGCAGAGCGGACATCGCCTCGCCGGACAGCTCGGCGAAGCGGATGGATTCATCGTTCATCCGTGGATGTTCGCCGACCGGCCCGGAGGCGTCCAACGATTTCGAGGTGAGTGATTCCCTGATTTCGAGGTGAGCGATCCCCGGCGCGTCATTAGCTTGGAGCCATGAATGCCCGAGGCCGGTATCTCGCGGCCGCGGGGGTGTTCGCGGTCGGGATGGCGGGGACCACGCTGCCGACGCCGTTGTACGGGCTCTACCGGGAGCGGATCGGGTTCTCCGAGCTGATGGTGACGGTCGTCTTCGCGGTCTACGCGCTCGGGGTGATCGCCGCGCTGCTCGTCGCCGGTGACTTCTCCGACGTCCTGGGGCGGCGCCCCGTGCTGCTGGCCGCCCTGGGGCTGTCGCTGCTGAGCGCGGTGTGTTTCCTGTGCGAGGACGGGCTGCCGCTGCTGTCCGCGGGGCGGCTGCTCTCGGGGTTCTCCGCCGGGCTCTTCAGCGGGGCGGCGACCGCCGCCGTACTGGAGCTGGCGCCCCCGGAGGCGCGCGGACGTGCGGGATTCGCCGCCACGGCCGCCAACATGGGCGGTCTGGGCTGCGGTCCGCTGCTGTCCGGGACCTTGGCGCAGTACGCGCCGTGGCCGCTCCGGCTGCCCTTCCTCGCCCACGTCGCCCTGCTCGGGGCGGCCCTCGCCGTCACCCGCCGGCTGCCGGAGACCGTGGCGCGCCGTACTCCCCGACCGCCGCTGCGCCCTCAGGGCATGGTCGTCCCCCAGGAGGCGCGCGGGGCGTTCGTGCCGGCCGGGCTGGCCGCGTTCGCCGGCTTCTCGCTGATGGGGCTGTTCACCGCGGTGGCGCCCAGCTTCGTCGCCGAGACCCTGGGAGTGCGCAACCTGGCCGTCACCGGCGCGGTCGTCTTCTCGGTGTTCTGCGCCTCCACGGCGGGCCAGTCCCTGATGGGCCGGGTGGGTGTCCGGCGCGCGCTGCCCGCCGGCTGCCTGGTGCTGACGTGCGGAATGGCGCTGGTGGGGGTCTCTCTCCTGATGGAGTCCCTGCCGGTGCTGATCGTGGGCGCGGTCGTCGGGGGGCTGGGCCAGGGCTTGGCCTTCCGCGCGGCCGTGACCAGTGTGAGCGAGGCCGCTCCGGACGAGCACCGCGGCGCGACGATCTCGGCTTTCTTCGTCGTCGCCTACGTCGGCATCTCGCTGCCCGTGGTCGGGGTCGGCGCCCTCACCCTCGCGCTGGGGCTGCGCGGGGCGGGCCTGGTCTTCGCGGGGTGCGTGATCCTGCTGTCGACAGGGGTGGGCGTCTTCCTGCTGCGCAGGCCCCTTCGGACGGACTGACGGAAAAGCCCTGGGGCGCAGGCTTCGAAAGCCTGCGCCCCAGGGCGTCCTGCCGCGTGCGGGTCAGCGCGTTGCTGCGGCCCGCTGCCGTACGTAGCCGACCAAGGCCAGCGTCAGCGCCAGGCCACCGGTGAAGTACAGCTGCACCCGGGTGTCGGCGTTCAGGGTCATGAGCACCAGCGCCCCGGCCACGCCGGCCAGCGTCACCCAGGTCAGATACGGGAAGGCCCACATCCGCACCACCAACTGCTCGGGCGCCTCGCGCTCCAGCCGGCGGCGCAGCAGCAGCTGCGAGGCGGCGATGAAGCCCCACACGACGAGCACGACGCCGCCGACCATGTTCAGCAGCCAGGCGAAGACGGTGGTGGGGTACCAGTACGACAGCAGGACGGCGAAGAAGCCGAAGGCGCACGACGAGAGCACCGCGCGGCGCGGCACCCGGCCGGAGACCTTGCCGAGGGCCTTGGGCCCCTGGCCGCGCGAGACCAGGGAGTAGGCCATGCGCGACGAGCCGTAGATGTTGGCGTTCATCGCCGACAGCAGGGCGATCAGGACGACGACGTTCATGATCTGACCGCCGCCGGGGACGCCGAGCCGGTCGAGCACGGCCGCGTACGGGCCGTCGTCCGTGACGGCCTTGTCGTTCCACGGGATCAGCGTGACGATCACCAGCATCGATCCGACGTAGACGATGCCGATCCGCCACATCGTCGTCCGCACGGCCTTGGCCACGCCGCGCACCGGGTTCTCGGACTCGGCGGCCGCGATGGTCACCGTCTCCAGGCCGCCGTACGCCGCGAGCGAGGCCAGGAGCCCGATCATCAGCCCGTTCGCGCCGTTGGGCAGGAAGCCGCCGTCGTGGAGGAGGTGCGCGCTGCCGGGGGAGTCGCTGCCTGGCAGCACGCCCAGGACGGCGAGCGTGCCGAGGATCAGGAAGAGGGCGATGGCGCCGATCTTCAGGGCGGCGAACCAGAACTCGAACTCACCGAAGTTCGAGACGGCGCCCAGATTGGTGCCGCAGAAGAGCGCCATGAAGACCAGCACCCACAGCCAGGACGGGGTGCCGGGCAGCCAGCCCTGCACGATGTGGGCCGCGCCGATCGCCTCGATCGCCACGCCCACGACCAGCAGGGTCCAGAACATCCAGCCCGCGGTGAAGCCCGCCCACCGGCCGATCGCGCGGTCGGCGTGCACGGAGAACGAGCCGGAGGCCGGGTTCGCGGCGGACATCTCGCCGAGCATGCGCATCACGAACATCACGAGCAGACCGGAGGCGGCGTAGGCCAGCACGATCGCGGGGCCCGCGGCCGCGATACCGGCCCCGGAGCCCACGAAGAGGCCCGCCCCGATGACTCCGCCGAGGGCGATCATCGAGAGGTGCCGCTGCTTGAGTCCGTTCGACAGCGGGGAATCCTGCTGGGGAGCGTCGTCCTCCCGCAGCGGGGGAGGAGACGCGAGAGTCCGGCTCATGGTCGTACCTGTCCAATATGCGAGATCGAAGGTACGAGTATGAGCAAGACGGTGAAAGCCCGGCGCAGCCGTCCGATATCCGGACGTTCGCTTCACGCAGAGTGATCGAAACGGTGCGCGAGCGCCACGCGGGGCCACCGGCCCGGGAGACTCGGAAGAGGGGCCGGAACGGCTCCGGCGCGCACCCCGCCGATCGTCCGGCCCCCGGCGGGCCGTTCGCCTGCGGGAGCCGCGGGGCACCGGGCATCCTGTGGGCATGGCTGAGCTCGATGGTGAGAACGTGCCCGCGTACCGGATGGTCCGGGTGACCGCGCCCGACGCGCCGGTGGCCGCGCTGGCGGACGTGGAGGCGTGGCGGGCCCGGGAGTCGTACCCCGAGATCCTCCTGGCCGGCGGGCCGGTCTTCGGCGTGGTGCGCGAGCGCGAGGAGGGCGGATGGGAGATCGTCTCGTCCTTCACCGGCCTCGCCCCCCAGGACGCCCGCGACGACATGGGCTGCCAGTTCCGCAAGCTGGCGCAGGAGGCGGAGCGGGACGGGGACGCGGACGCGTACGAGGAGTGCGTGCGGGCGGCGAAGCGCACCGACTGGGAGACCGTCGACGAGATGACCGTGCTGGGCGCGCGCTACCGCGTCGCGCGGGCGGAGCGCTTCGTCCGCTCCGGCCGACAGGGACCCGAGCCGCCCCGCCCCAGCGACCCGGACCCGGCCGTGCCGGGCGAGTCGTACAAGACGCGGGACGCCGAACGCGGCCTGGTCATCGACCCGTTCACCGCCACCGGCATGTCCGAGGGCATCCTCAAGGTCGAGCTGCTCGCGCTCGTGCGCAAGGCCGGCGCCGTACCCGGGGACGTCCGCGACGACTCGCTGCGTGCCGCGGAGACACACCCCGGGGGCGTGCTGCTGCCCGCGACCTTCGGGACGGCCGAGAAGGAGTACGGCCACTGGCGGCCCGACTCCGCGGGCACGGCCACCACGCCGCAGGGCGCGCGGGACACCCTCGCCATGGGCCTGCGGGTGATGATCCCGTGGCACCTCGGACTCACCCCGGAACAGCGCGCCCCCTACATGGCCGCCGCCGACCGGCTCGACGCGGAGCGCGGTGACGAACTGGAGGTGGCCGGGCGCCGGTTCAAGGTGGTGCGCATCGAACGGCTGGTGCGCATCGGGCCGGACGGTCCGGAAGGCCCGCGCCCCTCCGACCCCGATCCGCAGCCGCCCGTGATGGTGCAGGACCAGCAGCTGCGCGAGCAGGGCGTCATCACCGGCGACGAGGACGAGGACGCACCCATCGAACTCGACGAGCAGACGCAGCGGCTGGCCGACCTCTTCCGCGAGGAGGAAACGCGGCGCGACGCGAAGTCACGGGGGCGCGGCTGAGGGGGCGGGCGGTTTTTCCCCTGTGCGTGTAGTCGCCGTGGTCCCAGCCGCCGATTTCCTCGCGGTCCGTGGCGTGAATGAACTTGATCCCAGTCCGCTCCTGAACACGGCTCAGCACGGTGAACTGAGCGGCAAGGGCGTGGATCATCTCGTCCACGGGGACGGAGACGGGAACCTCTGCCGCGTACTCGTCACCATAGGCACCCCTTGGAATAGATCATCTAGTTGGTCTGGGTGTCGGTGGGGGTTTGGTCGCGTACGCGGCGCAGATAGTCGGCGATGGCGTCCCTGTTCCGGGTCAGGCTGGCGATCCGTCGGGTCAGCTGGTCGTGTTCGTGCTCCAGGGTGGCGGTCATCTCGGGGGTCACGTCGGGGAAGTAGATGGTCCGCGGCTTGTCGAGGCAGGGGAGGATCTGCCGGATGATCCGGGTGGGCAGTCCGGCGTCGAGCAGTCCGCGGATCTGCAGTACGCGGTCCACGTGGCCTTCGTTGTACGCGCGGTAGCCGTTGGCGGAGCGCTCGGGGGTGAGCAGGTGCTGCTCCTCGTAGTAGCGCAGCAGGCGCCGGGGGGTGTCGGTACGGTGTGCCAGCTCTCCGATGCGCATGTGAGCGAACCTACTGCGTCAGCGTTTGACCTTCACATTGATGTGAGCGTTCGAGACTCGCGGTGTTCGTCGGCAGCCGGCACGAAGCCGCTGTTCGCCTGTGCCTGAGGAGGACCGTTGTGGTCTCGATACATGTTTCCGATTTCTACAAGGAGTGGGCGGCCCGCAGTGGTGACGTCATCGAAGCGGCCGCGGGGGAGGGGCCGGACTCCCTCGAGGACGTCCGGCTCGCTTACCGGAAGTTCTTCCAGGACAGCTTTCCCGCGCCGGACGGGGTGGCGTTCCACGCGGTGGACGCCGACGGCGTCGCCGCCGAGCGCGTGGTCACGACAGGTGCGGTCGACGGCCGCTACATGGTTTACCTTCACGGCGGCGCGTACCTGACGGGTGACCCGCAGGGATACCGCGGGCTGGTCGGCCACCTCGCCCGGCGCCTGCGCGCGCATGCACTCGTGCCGGACTACCGGCTGGCGCCCGAGGCGCCCTTCCCGGCCGCGGTCGAGGACGCGGTGACGGCCTACCGCTGGTTGCTGGAGCAGGGCGTGGAGCCGGAGAACGTGGTGTTCGCCGGTGACTCGGCCGGTGGCGCGCTGGCGGTCAGCGCCCTGGTCGCGGCCCGCGACCAGGGTCTTCCGATGCCGGCGGCCTCGATCGCCCTCTCGCCCTGGGCCAACCTGGAACACACCGGGGCCACGATGTTCTCCCTCGACGGCATCGACCCGTCCGTCGGCCGGGAGGGGCTGCGCCGCGCCGCGGGAATCGTCCTGGGGCGGGCTCCGGCGAACAGTCCGCTGGCCTCGCCGGTTTTCGCCGACACCCGCGGGCTGCCTCCGGTACTGATCCAGATCGGGGGACACGAGGTGATGCTCAGCGACGCCCTCCGGCTCGCCGCCAAGCTGGCGGAGGACTCCGTGCCCACGCGCCTGGACGTCGCCCCGGAGGCGGGGCATGTGTGGCATCTCCTCGTCGGGCGTCTCCCCGCTGCGGACAAGGCCGTCTCCGACGCCGTCGCCTTCGCGCTGGAGCATCTGACCGCGGGGTAAGAAGCTGAGGGTGGGCCCGGGCTCCGGGTGAGCCCGGGCCCACCGCTACGAGGCCGCTGCGCCGCAGGCGGCAACGTGCCGCATCCGGTCCGCAGCGGAGCCCCTACGTCGCGGCAGCCGCCCTACGCAGCAGCCACGCCGACGCGCAGCCGCCGAGGAGCACCACCCCCGCACCCGCCAGCTGGCTGGTCTCGACTCCGGAAGCGAAGGCGTCGATGACCGCTGACCGGTCCGCCTCTGTGGGGGCGGCCGCGAGGGCGGCGGGGAGGGACGCCGTGCCGGTGGCCGCCGCCGGGAGCAGGGCCGTGAAGCGGGAGTTCATGACCGCGCCCAGGACGGCGACGCCCAGGCTGCCGCCCAGCTCCGACATCGTGCCGTCGACCCCGGCGCCCGCGCCGGCCTTCTCGGGCGGGATCGCCCCCATGACCGCCTCGGCGATCGCGGGGTTGGCGAGTGCGCAGCCCGTGCCCATGAGGACGAGGCCGAGGAGCAGCACGCCGTAGCCGTCGGAGGCGAAGGCCGCGACGACCGCGAACCCGGCCGCCAGCAGGCTCACACCGACGGCGACAGCGAGCGGCAGCCGGAGCCGCCGCAGCAGCCTGGTGGATATCCCGGTGAAGTTGAGGGCGACGACGGTGAGCGCGAACGGCGCCGTGCGCAGCCCCGCTTCGAGCGGTGAGTAGCCGCGGACGAACTGCAGCTGCTGGGAGAGCAGGAACAGCGCGCCCGCGCTGCCGAAGGTGATCAGCACGACGCCCACGACGGCTCCCACGAACCGGCGGTCGCGGAAGAAGCCCATGTCCAGCATGGGGTGCGGGACGCGGCTCTCCCAGAGCGCGAACGCCCCGAGGACGAGAACTCCGCCCAGCGCGGGGAGGAGCACCCGGGCCGTGCCCCAGCCGTGTTCGGGGCCGGAGACGACCGCGAAGACGACGGCCGACATGCCGACGGTGGACAGCAGGGCGCCGGGCACGTCGGGCCGGTGCCCGTCGGGGTTCCTGGACTCGGGCACCAGTTTCCAGGCGGCGACGAGACCGAGCAGCACCACGGGGATGTTGATCAGGAAGATCGCGCCCCACCGGAAGTGGTCGAGCACGAGACCGCCGATCAGTGGGCCGGCGGCGAAGCCCAGGGCGTTCACCGCCGCCCAGATCCCGATCGCCCGCAGGCGCTCCTCGGCGTCGAAGACCTGCATGACGACCGCGAGCGTGGTCGTCAGCAGCAGGGCCCCGCCGACGCCCATGCCCGCGCGGGCGGCGATGAGTTCACCGGTGGAGCCGGCGAGGCCTGCCGCCAGTGAACCGATGCCGAAGAGGGCGAGCCCCGTGAGCAGCATCTTCTTGCGGCCGTAGCGGTCGGCGGCGCTGCCCCCGGCGAGGAGCAGGCCGGACTGCACGAGCGAGTAGGCGTTGATCATCCACTGGACGTCCGCGGTCGTCGCGCCCAGCTCCCGGGTGAGGGAGGGCACCGCCACGTTCAGGACGGTGTTGTCCAGCACCACGGTGAGCTGGGCGAGACAGATCACGCCGAGGATCAGCCACCGGGTGGGGAGCCTGGTCCCGGTCCGGGTGGCTTCGGCGGTCACGCTCATGCCGGAGGGGCGTAACGCGCGATGGGGTTGCGCAGGTTGCCCACGAGCTGGAGGGCGCCCGACGGGTCGGCCAGGTCGACCATCTGCTGGTTGTTCCGCAGCTGGAGCCGGTTGAGGCAGGAGAGCGCGAACTCCTCGGCGAACATGTCGTACTGCTTGAACTTGTCCGCGAGGTGCGGTGCCGACGCCTGATAGTCCGTCACGCACGCGGCGACCGTCCGCCAGAACGTCTCCTCGTCGAGGACGCCCTCGGTGACCAGGACCGCGTTCAGATAGCGGAAGAAGCAGTCGAAGACGTCGGTGAAGACCGACAGCAGCTTCATGTCCTCGGGGACGTCCGCCCGTACGCGCCGGACCTCCGGGGGAAGGTCCGCCAGGGGGTCCATGACGACGATCTCCTCGGCGATGTCCTTGAAGATCACCCGCTCGACCGTGCCCCCGTCGAGCACCATGATCACGTTCTCGCCGTGCGGCATGAAGGCCAGGTCGTAGGCGTAGAAGCTGTGCAGCAGGGGCGTGAGGTAGGCGTCGAGGTAGCGCCGCAGCCATACCTCGGGGGCCAGCCCCGACCGCTCGACGAGCGCGGCCGCGAAGGAGCGGCCCTCATGGTCGGTGTGGAGCAGGGAGGCCATCGTGGCGAGGCGCCGTCCCGGCTCCAGGCCGGCGACGGGGCTCTCGCGCCACAGGGCGGCGAGCATCTTGCGGTAGGGGGAGTAGCGGTCGGTGGCCGCCTCGTACTGCCGGTGGTGGTAGCCGACGGCCGCCCGCTCCCGGATGATCGACAGGCGTGCGGCCTGGAGGATCTCGTCCTGGGCCACGAGGTCGGCGAGCCAGTCGTTGATGGCCGGGGTCGCCTCCATGTAGGCGGCCGAGAGGCCCCGCATGAAGCCCATGTTCAGCACGGACAGCGCGGTCTTCACATAGTGCTTGGCCGGTGCGCTGGTGTTGAAGAACGTACGCACCGACTGCTGGGCGAGATAGTCGTCGTCACCGGGGCCGAGGCACACCAGACGCTGCCGGGCGACCTCGGCGGCGAAGGTCACGGACAGCTTGTTCCACCACTGCCAGGGGTGGACGGGGATGAGGTGGTAGTCGGCGAGGTCGAGGCCGAGGCCGGACATGGTGTCCGCGAAGCGGCCGAGCAGTTCGTCGCCCAGCTCGTCGCGCATCAGCCGGTCGTGGTCGAGGCCCGCGCCCGAGGTGAAGGTGGAGTGGTCACGGTGGGCGGCCAGCCAGATCAGCCGGACGGGGCTCGCGGCCTCGGGAGCGTACGCGTGGTATTCGTGCACCCCGAAGCCCAGGCGCCCGTTGTTGGCGACGAAGCCCGGGTGGCCCTCGGTCATGCCGGTCTCGATGGTCTGGAAGTCCGCGTCGGCGAGCTCGGCCGCGCTCACCGGCTTCTTCGCGAGCTTGTAGGCCGTGCCGGAGAGGGTGGAGCTGATCTCCTCCAGGTAGACCGGGAGGATCTCGTCCGACAGGCCGAGCGTGCCCCGCAGCTGGATGAGGAAGTCCAGCGCGTCCAGGGGGAGTTCTTCGTCGCCGTGGTGCCGGGTGATGCTGTCGGCGTCGATCTGCCAGTGGTCGAGCGACAGGAGGCGGGCGGCGAACCGGTACTCCTGCGTGCCGTCGTCGCTGCGGACGACGAAGCGGCCGGGCGCCGTCGGCTCGGGGGCGAGCAGCCGTTCGTGGGAGAACTCCGCGAGCGCCTTGCGGATCAGCTGCCGGTTGGCGGCCGCCCAGTGGGCCGGGGTCAGGTGGGAGACGGCTTCACGGGGGTTCACGCGGTCACTCCTCGGGTGGCGGCCGGGCTGCTGTGGAACCGGTCGCGGGTGCAGACGCTGAGCAGGGCGTCCTTCTCGGGCTTCTCGACGGTGCGCACGGTCACGAAGCCGACGGCCGCGTTGAGCGCGTGCACCGCTGTGTTGTTCACGTCGGGCTCGACCACGACGCGCCGGGTCGCCGGGTCGGCGAAGAGCCAGGCCATGACCGTGGTGATCACGCCACGGGTGAAGCCGTGGACGGGGATGTCGCTCGGCGCGCACAGGAAGTGCATGCCGACGTCGCCCTCCTCCGGCTCGTACAGCCCCACCAGCTCGACGTGCGCCGGGTCGTAGCGCTCGGCCAGGAAGACCGGGCGGCCGTTCAGCAGCCCGACGAAGGCGTCGTGGTGCGGGTGTTCGGCGATCTCGCCGTAGACGCGGGCCACCTCGGCCACATCGGCGTCCTGCATCATCCAGAACGTCGCCTTGGGGTGGGTGACCCAGCGGTGCAGCATCGTGGCATCGGCGTCCGGGTCGAGCGGGCGGACGGTGAACTCGCCGAGCTGCTCGTCGGTGCGGGAGAAGCGGGAGAAGCGGGAGAAGGGGGCCTCCGTCATCGCAGTTCACCGCCCTCGGGGGCGCCGAACTGCTGGAAGGCGATGGACTTCTCGATGGGGTAGACCTCGCGGCCCAGCAGCTCGCGGATGATCCACGAGTTGCGGTACGGGCCCATGCCCAGGTCGGGGGAGGTGATGCTGTGCGTGTGGGTGCCGGCGTTCTGGAGGAAGATGCCGCGGCCGGTGGTGTCGATGCTGTAGTTGCGGGCGACGTCGAAGCGCCCGTGCCGGTCCCAGCGGATCCGGTCGCGTACGGGCTCCAGGAAGTCGGGCGTGCGGTAGCGGTATCCGGTGGCCAGGACGAGGCCCTGCGTGGTGAGCGAGAAGTCCCGCTCCTGCTCCACCTGGCGCAGGCCGAGGGTGTACGTCCCGGATATGTCGTCGTAGGAGGCGCTCTCCAGCGCGGTGTTGGTCAGCAGCCGGGTGGGGACCGGGCCCTTGATGCTCTTCTGGTAGAGCAGGTCGAAGATGCCGTTGACGAGCTCCGCGTCGATGCCCTTGAACAGGCCCTTCTGCTCGGACTCCATGCGGTAGCGGGTGTCCTCCGGCAGCGCGTGGAAGTAGTCCACGTACTCGGGGGAGGTCATCTCCAGGGTGAGCTTGGTGTATTCCAGCGGGAAGAACCGGGGGGAGCGGGTCACCCAGTCGAGGCGGTAGCCGTGGGTGTCGGTGTCGGCCAGCAGGTCGTAGTAGATCTCGGCCGCGCTCTGGCCGCTGCCGACGACGGTGATGCTGTCCTTGGTCTGGAGGGCGGTCTTGCCGTCCAGATAGCGGGAGTTGTGCAGCACGTCGCCGCCGAGCCCCTGGCAGGACTCGGGGACGTAGGGCGGGGTGCCGGTGCCGAGGACGAGGTGCCGGGCCTGGTGCGTGGTCGTCTCCCCGGTGGCCGTCCGCACCGCGTGCACGGTGTAGAGCCCGGTGCCCTCGTCGTACGCGACGGAGGTCACCTCGTGGCCGAAGCGGACGCTGCGGAGCTTGCCGGCGGCCCAGCGGCAGTAGTCGTTGTACTCGTTGCGCAGGGGGTAGAAGATCTCGCGGATGTAGAAGGAGTACAGCCGCCCGGACTCCTTGAGGTAGCTGAGGAAGGAGTACGGCGAGGTGGGGTCGGCCAGCGTGACGAGGTCGGCCATGAAGGGGGTCTGGAGGGTGGCGGACTCCAGGAGCATCCCCGGGTGCCAGTCGAAGTCCGGCTTGCTCTCCAGGAAGAGGCCGTCGAGCTCGTCGAGTGGCTCGGTCAGGCAGGCGAGGCCCAGGTTGTAGGGGCCGAGGCCGATCGCGATGAAGTCATGGGTGGACATGGAGGTCTCCCGTTGGAGGGGGCGGGGGTGAGGGCGGGGCGAGGGAGTTCAGCCGGCGCGGTGGAGGAGTTCGGCGGTGAGCCGCTCGTCCACGTACCGGCCCGCGTGCCCGGCGAGGAGGTCGAGGACGTGCGCGATGTCGTCCAGCGAGGTCTCCGGGTTGAGCAGGGTGAATTTCAGGTAGTGCTTGCCGTCGACCTTGGTGCCCGCGACCACGGCCTCGCCGGAGGCGGCCAGCGCCTCACGGGCGTACAGGTTCGCCCCGTCGGCCAGGTCCCGGCCGCGCTGGTCCGCCGGCACGTAGCGGAAGACGACGGTGCTCAGCTGGGATTTGGTGACGACCTCGAAGCGCGGGTCCTCGGTCAGCAGCTCCCACGCCTGGGCCGCGCGGTCCACGACCTCGTCGAAGAGCGAGCCGATCGCGTCCGCGCCCATGATGCGCAGGGTCAGCCAGAGCTTCAGCGCGTCGAAGCGGCGGGTGGTCTGGATGCTCTTGTCGACCTGGTTGGGGATGCGCTGCTCGGCCATGCGGGCCGGGTTGAGGTAGTCGGCGTGGTACGTGGCGTGCCGCAGGGTGGCGCGGTCGCGCACCAGCAGCGCGCTGGAACTGACGGGCTGGAAGAAGGACTTGTGGTAGTCGACGGTCACCGAGTCCGCGCGCTCGATGCCGTCGAGCAGGTGCCGCCGGGTGGGGGAGGCCAGCAGGCCGCAGCCGTACGCGGCGTCCACGTGGAACCACAGCCCGGCCCACCGGCACAGGTCGGCGATCTTGGGGAGCGGGTCGATGGAGCCGAAGTCGGTGGTGCCGGCCGTGGCGACGACCGCCATGATCACCAGGTCGTCGGCGCGGCAGCGGTCGATCTCGCGGGCCAGGGCGGCGGGCCGCATGCGCCGCTCGGGCCCGGTCTCCACGGAGATGACGGCGTCCGGGCCGAGGCCGAGCAGCTTGGCGGACTTCTGGACGCTGAAGTGGCTGGCCTCGGAGGTGAGGATGCGCAGCCGCGGCAGGATCTCGTGCCGTTCGAGCGGGGTGGGGGCGTTCTTGGCCGCGAGCTCCAGGGCCTCCTCGCGGGCCAGCAGCAGCGCCTGGAAGTTGGACTGGGTGCCGCCGCTGGTGAAGATGCCGTCGGCGTCCGGGCCGAGGCCGATGCGCTCGGCCGTCCAGTCGACCAGGCGGCGCTCGATGAGGGTGCCGCCCGCGCTCTGGTCCCAGGTGTCGAGGGAGGAGTTGACGGCGGTCAGGACCGCTTCGCCGAGCAGCGCCGGGATGACCACGGGGCAGTTGAGGTGGGCGAGGTAGCGCGGGTGGTGGAAGTAGACGGCGTCCCGCAGATAGACGTCCTCGAGTTCGTCGAGGGCGGCGGCGGGGTCCTCGAGCGGGCGGTCCAGGTCGATGCCGGAGATCTCCGGGGCGAGCCGGTCGGGGGACATCCCGGTGAAGGGGCGCTCGGTGCCCGCTATCCGGCTCGCCACCCGGTCGATCCCGGCGGTGAGGGAACGCCGGTAGGTATCGACCGTGAGGTGGTTGAAGAGGTGCGGCCGGGCGTGCGCCGCGCCGGGCGCGGGGGCTGCCGATATCTCGCCCGCCGAAGGGGCTTCGGCCTCGGCGGTGTGCCCCGGGAAACTCATGAGCGTGGTGTCCTTCCGGTCGCTGACTGCGATCAACTTAGGTGAGCCTAACCTAATCTTCGGCGGGGAAATGCAGGCTCCGCCCGGCGGGGAGGGTGATCACGGGAGGGGGTGGGGCTTAGGTTAACCTAACCTAAGTCTTCGTCGGGCAGGGGTGTCGCCACACCCCCGAGACCCGCCGTGACCTGCGCCAACCCGCCGCGGAACAAGGAGACTCTGTGAGCATCGAGGTCCACCGGGATGCCTGGGGCATCCCCCACCTCCGAGCCGGAAGCCCGGACGAACTCGCCCGCGCCCAAGGGCGCAACGCCGCCCTCGACCGGGCCTGGCAGATCGAGGTGGAGCGGCACCGCTCCCAGGGCACCACGGCCGCCTTCCTCGGGCCCGACGCCGTCGGCTGGGACCGGCTGGCCCGGCAGGCCCGCCTCGACGACACCGCCCGCCGCTGCTTCCAGAGCCTTGACGCGGGCACCCGGGCGTGGGTCACGGCCTATGTCGACGGCGTCAACTCCGGCCTCGCCGCGGGCGCGCGCCGCGCACCGGAATTCGCGGCCGCCGGGGTCGGACCCGGACAGTGGCGGCCCTGGACCCCGCTCGGGATCTGGCTCTCCCACCACATCCTCTTCGCCGGCTTCCCCGCCAAGCTGTGGCGCGAGGAGGCCGCCCGCGTGCTCGGCCCCGGCATGACCGAGCTGTTCGCCACCGACGGCCCCGCCACCTCCGGCAGCAACGGCTGGCTCGTCACCGGCGACCGCACCGCCACCGGAGCCCCCGTCATCGCCGGTGACCCGCACCGCTTCATCGAGGACCCGGGCATCTACCAGCAGATCCACCTCAACTGCCCGGAGTACGACGTGGTGGGCCTCGCCGTGCCCGGCGTCCCGGGCATCGCCCACTTCGGCCACACCGGCACGGTCGCCTGGGCCATCACCAACGCCATGGCCGACTACCAGGACCTCTACGACGAGAAGCTCCGCCGCCGCGGCACCGCCGTGGAGGCGCTCGGCCCCGACGGCTGGCGGCCCGCCGCCGTCCACACCGAGACCGTCGAGGTCGCCGGGGGCGACCCCGTCGACGTCGAGGTGATCGAGACCGACCGCGGCCCCGTCGTGATCGGCGGCCCGGACGCACCGCGGGCCATCAGCCTGCGCATCCCCCCGCGCGTGAGCGAGGACCTCGGCTTCGCCACCCTGCCCGCCCTGCTGAGGGCCACCACCGTCACCGACGTCGACCGGGCCTTCGACCACTGGGCCGAACCCGTCAACGTCGTCCAGGCCGCCGACACCCAGGGCGGCCTCCTCCACCGCGTCGCCGGACGCGTACCGCTGCGCCACCACGACAACCGGCTGCGCGTCGTACCCGCCTGGGAACCCGGACACACCTGGCAGGGCTGGCACGACCCGATGCCGTGCGCCGATGTCGACGGCACCGCGGTGATGGCCAATCAGCGCGGCCTGGCCGCACCGCTCGGCGTCGAATTCGCCGCACCGCACCGCGCCGACCGCATCCGCCACCTGCTCGACGCGTCACGGGAGTGGTCCGCCGGGGACATGGCCGCCGTCCACACCGACACCCACCTGGCCTCCGCCGCACCCCTGCTGGACCTGCTCTCCCAGTTGGACGGCCTGAGCCCGGACGCCCGGCGGCTGCGGGACCGGCTGCTGCGCTGGGACCGCCGGATGGACGCCGACAGCACGGACGCCACCGCGTACGCCACGCTGCGGTCGGCCGTCGTACGCGGCTTCGCGGCGCACCCGGCGCTCGCGGGGCTCGCCGAGCCGCCCGCGTATCCCGAGGTCTTCCTGCCGTGGCTCGCCCTGGCCCCCCGGATCGCCTTCGCCCTGGAACACCTGCTGCGGGACGACCTGTTGCCCGGTGTGGACCGCGCCGGGCTTGTCCGCGCGGCACTGGAGGACGTGGCGGCGGAAGGGGAGCCGTCGGTCCCGTGGGGAGAGGTGCACCGGCTCGCGCCCTGGCAGTCGCTGCCCGGCGCGACGCCCGAGGACTGGCCGGGCCTGTCGGGCGACCACGACTGCGTGCTGTCCACCTCCAGCGTCCCCGGCGTCACCGACCGCAGCGCGCGCGGGCCCGCCGCCCGCTACGTATGGGACCTCGCGCGCCGCGAGGACAGCCTCTGGGCGGTGCCCTTCGGAGCCTCCGGCGTGCCCGGCGACGCCCACCACCGCGACCAACTGCCGCTGTGGCTGCGGGGCGGACTCGTCCCCGTGATCACCGACTGGCGGCAACTGACCGAGGAGCAGGACGATGTCTGATTCCCCCACGCAGTCCGTACCCGTCGCGGAGCGAGCGGCCGTGCACGAGCAGGCGGTCGACGGCTTCGGGACCGTCCGGGTCGTCCCCGTCGACCCCGCCGCCGACGCCGGACTGATCCACGGCTGGGTCACCCAGGAACGCGCCCGGTTCTGGGGCATGCGCGACGCCGACCGCGAGCGGGTCCTGGAGATCTACACCTATATCGACTCCCTGCCCACCCACCACGCCTACCTCCTCGAACGGGACGGCCGGCCCGTCGCCCTCTTCCAGACGTACGAGCCGGAGGCCGACCCCGTCGGCGAGTGCTACGACGTGCGGCCCGGGGACTTCGGCATCCACCTGATGATCGGCCCCCCGGCGGGCGGGACGGAACGGGGCTTCACCGCGACCCTGCTCTCCGTCTTCCTCACCTACGTCCTCGCGGCCGACCCCGGCCGGCTGCGGATCGTCGCCGAACCCGACGCCCGCAACGCGAAGGCCGTCGACCGCCTCACCGGCGCCGGCTTCGTCCGCGGCCCCGAGATCGACCTCCCCGAGAAGCGGGCCCAACTGGTCTTCCTCGACCGGGAGGCGTTCCGTCACGTGTGACGGGCCGCCACCGCCGTGCCGGGGCCGCCCCACCTCAGGGGCGGCCCCGCACCCGGCAGAAAGCCGCCGGTCAAGTGCCCTGTACGGCCTAGGGCGATGGCATGGCCAAGACATATGCCGGAGCGCGACTGCGCCGACTGCGTGAGGAACGACGGCTCGGCCAGGCCGAGCTGGCCCGCGCCCTCGCCATCTCGCCCCTACGCCGCCGTGCCGTAGCGGTCCCGCCGGGTCGCGGCCACCCAGCGCGCCCGCAGCTCCTCGTAGACCACCCGCTCCTCGCGCGACAACGCCCGGCCCCGGCGCGCGACCAGGAACGCGCGGATCGCCTCGTTCAGATCAGCGGCATCCACGCGCACAGGACCGGAAGACGATGCAGGGGGCATGCGTACTACGCTACGCCGGGCCACTGACAACCACTCAAAACCGCACGTCAGGCGCTCAGTCGGGCCGAAGAGCGCGGCGCGGCGGCCTGCCGGCTCCTTCGCGTGACGGTCACCGAAAGCGTCGCCGTAAGTGTTCGCGTGGACGCGCCCTGTGCGCGATCCCGGCGGGCCCGGGCGGTCGCACCCCGACGGGCGTATAACGGGTGGTGTGGTGGGTGATGTCCCGGCGAGGAGGGACAGATGAAGCACGAGGCCGGAACGCAGCGCTCCGCCTACCTGCCGATCGAGGACCACGGGATCATCGGCGACCTGCACACGGTGGCGCTCGTGGGGGTCGACGGCACGATCGACTGGTGCTGCCTGCCACGCTTCGACGCGCCCTCGGTCTTCGGCGCCCTCCTCGACGCCGAGCGCGGCGGCGCCTTCTCCGTCGCCGTCCGGGAAGTGGAACACACCAAGCAGCTCTACATGCCGGACTCCAATGTGCTGCTCACGCGGTTCCTGGCACAGCAGTCGGTCGCCGAGCTGTACGACTTCATGGTGCCCGATCACGAATCCTGCCCCCGCGCGGGCATCCGGCAGATCGTCCGGCACGTGCGGGTGCTGCGCGGGCGGGCCACCGTCGACGTGTGCTGCCGCCCGGCCTTCGACTACGCCCGCGCCCCGCACGAAGTGACCGTCGTGGAAGGGGCCGGAGCCGTCTTCACGAGCTCGGCCGGGAGCCTGGTGCTGCGCTCGTCCGCCCCCTTGCGGACCGACGGCGACGCGGCCCGCGCGACGGTGGTCCTGGAGGCCGGGCAGACGCTCGAACTCGCCGTCCAGTGGGACGGCGACGGCGCCCCCGGCGGGGTGCGGCCCATCGACCGCGCGGAGGCGACCCGGCTGCTCTACGACACGCTGCGCTACTGGGACGGCTGGCTGCGCCACTCCCACTACCAGGGCCGCTACCGGGAAATGGTCGAACGCTCGGCGCTCGCCCTGAAGCTCCTCGTCCACCAGCCCACCGGCGCCCTCGTCGCCGCGGCCACCACGTCACTGCCCGAGTCGCCCGGCGGCGGGCGCAACTGGGACTACCGCTACACCTGGATCCGCGACGCGGCCTTCACCCTCTACGCGCTGATGCGCCTGGGCTTCACCGAGGAGGCCGCCGCCTTCGTCGACTGGCTGTACCAGCGCTGCGCGGACGCGCCGCCGGGCACGGGGCTCCAGGTGCTGTACGGCATCGACGGGCGGGCCGACCTGCCGGAGACCGTGCTGGAACACCTGTCGGGCTACTGCGGCGCCCGCCCCGTCCGCATCGGCAACGCCGCCGCGCGGCAGGTCCAACTCGACATCCACGGCGAGCTGATGGACTCGGTCTACCTCTACAACAAGCACGGCGAGCCGATCTCGTACGAGCTGTGGGAGGCGCTGGCCCGGCAGCTGGAGTGGCTGGAGAAGCACTGGGAGGAACCGGACGACGGGATCTGGGAGACCCGCGGGGGACGGCAGCGCTTCACCTATTCCGCGCTGATGACGTGGGTGGCGTTCGAGCGGGCGATCCGCATCGCCCGGCACCGCGGCATGCCCGCCCCGATCGAGCGGTGGCGCGACACCGCCGCCTCCGCCTACCGCTACGTCCAGGAGCACTGCTACGCGCCGGACCTCGGGGCGTACTGCCAGTACCCGGGCAGCACCGTGCTGGACGCCTCGCTGCTGGTGATGCCGCTGGTGAAGTTCACCGGGCCCAAGGACCCGCGGTTCCTGTCCACCGTGCGGCGCATCGCCGACGAGCTCGTCAGCGACAGCCTCGTGCACCGCTACCGGTCGGACGGCTCCGACGGGATGACCGGCCAGGAGGGCACCTTCAACCTGTGCTCCTTCTGGTACGTCGAGGCCCTGGCCCGTGCCGGACGCGTCGGTGAGGCGCGCTACATCTTCGAAAAGATGATCACGCACGCCAACCACCTCGGCCTCTACGCCGAGGAGATAGGCCCCGCGGGCGAGGCCCTGGGCAACTTCCCCCAGGCCTTCACCCACCTCGCCCTCATCAGCGCCGCGACCAACCTGGACCGCGCCGTCAGCGCCCACCGAGGCGTGGCGGCCCGCTCCTGGGGCGCGAGCTGAGCGCCGCACGGCGCGTGGCGCGGGAATAGCATGATCGACACGCGCGCTGAGATGTGGTGACCAGCTGTCCCCGACGCCGCAGAGCAGAGCACGGAGCCGACATGAACGAGCCTTCCCACGCCGCCTCTTCCGCTGATCACAGGTCTCTGCGAGGGCGGACGGTCGTGCTCATCGGGGGCGGTTCGGGCATCGGGCTGCGCGTCGCGCACCAGGCGGTCGCGGCGGGCGCGCGCGTCGTCCTCGGCGGCCGTACCCCGGAGCGCCTGGCCGCCGCCGCGGGAGAACTGGGCGACCACGCGACCTGGCGGACCGTGGACACCACGGACCGGTCGTCGCTCGACGGCTTCTTCGCGGGACTCGACCGCGTCGACCACCTGTTCACCTCCGCCGCCTCCTACCGGGTCGGCCCGATGCGGGAGTTGAGCGACGAGGACGCCGAGAGCCCCTTCGTCTCCAAGTTCTGGGGTCAGTACCACGCGGTCAGGCACGCCGCTCCCAAGCTGTCCCCGGACGGGTCGGTGGTCCTGATGTCCGGTGCCGCGGGCGCGCGTCCGCCCGCTCCCGCGCCCGCCTACGCGGCCTGCAACGCGGCGATCGAGGGCCTGGGCCGGGGGCTGGCCGTCGAACTGGCACCGGTCCGTGTCAACGTCGTCTCGCCCGGCACCATCGACGGCAACCTGTGGTCGCACCGCCCGGAACCCGACCGCGAGGCCGCGTTCGCGCAGTACCGCCGGGACACGCTCCTGCACCGCCTCGGTACCGAGGACGAGGTCGCCCAGACCGTGCTCTTCCTCTTCACCAACGGCTTCACGACCGGCGCGACCCTCTACCCGGACGGCGGTTACACCCTCCGCTGAGGGCCCGGATTCCCGGCCTCCGCCGATTCACAGGTTCCTCCGATGGACGCCCGCGCCGCCCCGCGCGACAATTTAGTTAACAGCGGCTAAGTACCTCGGGGCGGAAGGCGGCTGGGCATGGAGGCGAGGATCGGGATCGAGGAGCGCGGGGCCGGGCGGGCGCAGTGGCTCGACGCGGAGCATCCGCGGTACAAGTGGGTGGCGCTGTCCAACACCACGCTGGGAACACTGATCGCGACGATCAACGCGTCCATCGTGCTGATCTCACTGCCCGCGATCTTCAACGGCATCCGGCTCGACCCCCTGCGGCCGGGGAACGTCAGCTACCTGCTGTGGATGCTGATGGGCTACATGCTGATCACCGCCGTGCTGGTGGTGTCCCTGGGGCGGATGGGCGACATCTGGGGGCGCGTACGGATCTACAACGCCGGCTTCCTGATCTTCACCGTCACCTCGGTGATCCTCTCGGTCGACCCCCTGCGCGGCGGGGCCGGAGCGCTGTGGCTCATCGGCTGGCGCGTGGTCCAGGCGGTCGGCGGCGCCATGCTGATGGCCAACTCCGCGGCCATCATCACCGACGCCTTCCCCGCCCACCGGCGCGGCATGGCACTGGGTGTCAACATGGTCGCCGGCATCGCCGGATCCTTCATCGGCCTGGTGCTCGGCGGCCTGCTCGCCCAGTGGGACTGGCGCAGCATCTTCTGGGTCAACGTGCCGATCGGCCTGCTCGGAACGGTCTGGGCGTACCGCTCCCTGCACGAGACGGGCGTGCGGCGGCCCGCCCGCGTCGACTGGTGGGGCAACGTGACCTTCGGGTTCGGCCTCACCGCGCTGCTGGCGGGCATCACCTACGGAATCCAGCCCTACGGCGGCCACACCATGGGCTGGACCAACCCCTGGGTGCTCGCCGGACTGATCGGCGGATCTCTGCTGCTGGCCGCCTTCTGCCTGGTCGAAAGCCGCGTCCCGGAGCCCATGTTCGCGCTCCGCCTCTTCCGCGACGCCGCCTTCGCCGGCGGCAACGCCGCGGCGCTCCTGGGCTCGATCGCCCGCGGCGGCCTCCAGTTCATGCTGATCATCTGGCTCCAGGGCATCTGGCTGCCCCTGCACGGCTACGACTACGCCGACACCCCGCTGTGGGCCGGCATCTACCTCATACCGCTGACCGTGGGCTTCCTCGCCGCCGCGCCCCTGGCCGGGCACCTCTCCGACCGCTTCGGGGCCCGCCCGTTCGCCGCCGCCGGCTTCGCCGTCATGGCCGCGTCCTTCGCCGGACTGCTCCTCCTGCCGACCGACTTCGCCTACTGGGCGTTCGCCCTGCTGGTCTTCGTCAACGGCCTCGGCGGCGGGCTGTTCGCCGCGCCGAACACCGCGGTCATCATGTCGAGCGTCCCCGCGGACGCCCGCGGCGCCGCCTCCGGGATGCGCGCCACCTTCCAGAACGCCGGCATGGTGCTCTCCATCGGCGTCTTCTTCTCCCTGATGGTGGCCGGACTGGCCCGCTCGCTCCCGGGTACCCTCGGCTCCGGACTCGTCGCCCAGGGCGTGCCGCCGGCCTCCGCCCACTCCATCGCCACCCTGCCGCCCGTCGGTACGCTCTTCGCCGCGTTCCTCGGCTACAGCCCGATCCGGCAGCTGCTGGGCCCGCACGTCCTCGCCCAGCTCCCGACGGCCCGTCAGGTCACGCTCACCGGGCGGCAGTTCTTCCCCGACCTCATCTCCGGCCCCTTCCACGACGGCCTCGTCGTGGTGTTCTCCCTCGCCATCGTGATGTCCTTGGTGGCGGCCGCCGCGTCCCTCGTCCGCGGCCGGAGCGCGGCCACCGCCCAGCACCGCGCCGCGAAGGAGGCACCGAAGCCATGACCACGCCCCCGGACGCCCGAGCGGCCGAAGTCACCCGGCTGCGGCTGGTCATCGCCCGCCTGTACCGGCAGATGGCCCAGGCGTCCGGCAGCCAGGACCTCACCTTCTCCCAACTGTCCGCCCTGGCCAGGACCGAGGAGCACGGGCCCCTGCGGCTCGGCGCGCTGGCCGCCAGGGAGGCCGTGGCCGCGCCGTCGATGACCCGCACCCTCGCCGCCCTGACGCGCCGCGGCCTGGTCGCCAAAGAGCCCGACCCCAAGGACCGGCGCTCCCACCTGGTCGCCGTCACCCCCGAAGGCCGCGCCCTGCTCGCCACGCTGCGCCGGGAGCGCTCGGAGATGCTGGCCGAGCGCATCGCCCGCCTCACCGACGAACAGCGCGAGACGCTCCGCTCGGCCGTCGGCGTACTGGAACTGCTGCTGGACCGGCGATGAACGAGAGGTAGCACCACCGGGCTGAATTCCGCCGAATCCGCGTCCGGCCACGTGGGAGGCGTGATACCTCTTGTGCCCGCGGGCCGCATGGTGTGTGCTGTCGCGCGTTCCCCCCTCCCTTCGGCACCGAGGTGGACCATGGCTGAGCTCTCCCGTCGGCGGCTGCTCGGATCGGCCCTGGGGATCGGCGGGTTGACCGCCGTGGCGTCCGTGCTGCCGCCGAACCTCCGGCGCGCGATGGCCGAGCCCGTACGGAACCCCGGAAGCCTGGACGACATCGAGCACGTGGTGATCCTCATGCAGGAGAACCGCTCGTTCGACCACTACTTCGGCACCATGCACGGGGTGCGGGGGTTCGACGACCCGCACGCGGTGCAGCTGCCCGGCGGGCGTCCTGTCTTCTACCAGCCGGACCCGGCCAACCCCGACGGCTACCTCCTGCCCTTCCACCTCGACACGCGGACCACGAGCTCCCAGGCCATCCCGTCCACCAGCCACGCCTGGAAGGTGCAGCACGCGGCCGTGAACGGCGGCCGGATGGACAACTGGCTCCCCGCGCACCGCAAGGCCGACGGCGAGAAGAACGGCCCGTACACCATGGGCTACTACGAACGCGACGACATCCCCTTCCACTTCGCGCTCGCCGAGTCCTTCACGCTCTGCGACGCGTACCACTGCTCCGTGCTCGGGCCGACCTGGCCCAACCGGCTCTACCACTGGACCGGGACGGTCGACCCGGGCGGCCGGTCCGGCGGGCCCATCATCAGCAACGAGATCCCGCGGCCCTTCCGCTGGACGACCTATCCCGAGCGCCTCACGAAGGCGGGCGTCTCCTGGCACGTGTACCAGCAGGAGGACGACTACGGCTGCAACCCCCTGGAGTTCTTCCAGTCCTTCCAGGACGCCGCGCCCGGCGACCCGCTGTACGAACACGGCCTGACCATCGCCCCGGCGGACCAGTTCGCGCGCGACGCGCGGGCCGGCCGGCTGCCCGCCGTCTCCTGGATCATCCCGACCTCCCCGCAGTGCGAGCACCCGGACTACCTCCCGGCCTCGGGCGCCGACTTCCTCGCGCAGCAGCTGGACGCGGTCGCCGCGAACCAGGACGCCTGGCGCAAGACCGTCTTCATCATCAACTACGACGAGAACGACGGGCTGTTCGACCACGTCGTCCCCCCGATGCCGGCGCCGGGCACCGCGGACGAGTTCGTCGGCGGCCTCCCGATCGGCGGCGGCATCCGCGTGCCGTGCCTGATCGTGTCGCCCTGGACCCAGGGCGGATTCGTGGCGAGCGAGCCCTTCGACCACACCTCGGTCCTGCGGTTCCTGGAGCGCGTCACCGGGGTGCGCGAGCCGAACATCAGCGACTGGAGACGCCGGACCTTCGGCGACCTCACCTCGGCGCTCGGCTTCCCGGAACCCAGACCCTTCCCCCAACTGCCCAGCACCAGAGACGAGTTGTGGAGCGCGGAGCACGACGTCGCCACCCTGCCGCCCGCGCAGTTCCCTGGAGCGGACCAGAGCCCGCCGCACCAGGACTCCGAGGCGGCCCGCAGACCAGCCACCGTGTCGCCCGTGGCGCCCGGCACCCCCGGCAGCGGTTCCCGCCCGTACGCCAGAAGCCGCATCGTCGAGAGCGACACCACCCACAAGGGCGACTTCCCGCACGGCACGGCCGGCACGAACTTCCCCGGCATCCAGGACACCGCCCCGAAGACGGGCCCCACCACCGGCACGCACGTCTACGCGGCGGGGATCGTCAGCAACACCATCTCGGTCGTCGACCCCTCGAACCACACCCTGGTCGCGAGCGTCGACGCGGGGATCAACCCCTTCGGCATCACCCGCACCCCCGACGGCGGCAAGCTCTACATCAGCAACTCCGGCGCGGGCGACGTCTCGGTGTTCGACACCACCCAGGGCCGGATCGTCTCCACCGTCCGCGTGGGCCTCTACCCGCACGGGGTGGTGGCGTCACCCGACGGCGCGTACGTCTACGTGGCCGACACCGGCCCGGACCCCGGCCCCGGCGGATCGCGGTCCCTGTCGGTGATCGACACCGGGACCGACACGGCCGACGACACCTGGCGGACCGGCCTCGCGCCACGCTGCGTCGCGCTCAGCCCGGACGGCACGACCCTCTATGTGACCTGCACCGATGGCGTGTCCGTCCTGGACACCGGCGACGGCGGCACCAGGCGCACCCTGTCCGGCCAGGCGCAGGCGAACGGTGTCGCGACGCACCCGGACGGCACCCGCGTCTATGTGGTCAACACCCGGCAGGGCACCCTGTCGGTCATCGACAGCGGCAGCCTGGAGGTCAGAGCGCGGGTCCGCGTCGGCAGGAGCCCGTGGCAGGTCGCGGTCAGCCCGGACGGCTCGCGCGTGTACGTCACGGGCGCCAACGACGACACCGTCACCGTGCTCGACGCGAACGGCGGCAGGATCGGCACGGTGCGGGTGAAGCACGTACCGACCGGCATCACGGTGGCCGGTGACACCGTCTGGGTGGCCACGAACGCCTCCAGCACCGTCGACGCGATCGACGCGAAGACCTTGAAGGCCGTCGGCAGCACCCCCCTGGGACTGGCGACCTCACCCAGCGGGCTGGCGGTCGCCTGAACCACCGCCCGCCGGGGGCCCGGACCGGCGCACCGCTCAGAACTCGTCGCCGGCGAACGGCAGATACTCGGTACGCAACGCGGCGTCGAGCGCCGCGGCCGCGCCCGCCGTGTGCTCGGTGGCGAGCCCGGCGCGCACCAGGTGGCTGGGAGAGGTGCCGCCGAGATAGCAGGCGGCCAGGTCGCACACGTCGAGCGAGAGGTCGGCCGGGGCGGAGGTCGCCTCGTACGTACCGCCGCCCGGCGCCGCCACCAGGCGGAACCGGCCGTGGTTGGCGGCGATCCGGGTGTCCCGCACATCGAGGACGACGTCGGCGGGGGCCGCCCAGGAACGGGCGGTCAGCGCGGCCCGCACGTCCACCAGGCGCAGCCACAGCGCCGGGAACTGCCCGGTGACGCGCACCTGGTCACGGTCCGCCGCCATCAGCAGCAGCGGGTCGTCGGCGGGCCGGCCCCAGGCCCGTACCCGGCCGGTGAGGTCGATGGAAGCGAGGTAGCTCCACAGGGCCGCCGCGGCTTGCGCGGTCCCGGCCTCCAGTTCGTCGACCTGGACGAGGCCGGGCGTGCCGTCGTCGTCACCGTCGCGGGTGCGGTAGACGGCGTAGCCCGTGGGCGTGCCGTGGCCCAGCACGACGACGCGCGGCGGGCCGAGTTCGTCGTCGTCCTCGTCCTCCTCGGGCAGGACCTGCTCCCGCCACCAGTGCCGGTCGCGGGCGGGCCACCCGGCACGGCGGGCCCGGGCGGCCTCGTGGAGCGGGCCGAGCAGGGCGGGCGCCCCGGCCGGGTCGACGAGGCGCAGCGGGCCGGGGTCGGGGGTGACGCGCAGGCCGAGCGGCCGCCGCGAGTCGATCTCGACGGTGCACAGGGACGTCGCGGCCCCGAAGCCGTAACGGCCGTAGATGGCGGCCTCGGAGGCCCACAGCGCGGCGAGCGGCCGGCCGGTCGTGGCGCAGTGCCGCCACAGCTCCTCCAGCAGGCCGGAGAGCACTCCGCGGCGGCGGTGGGTCGGCGCCACGGAGATGAAGGTCAGCCCGGCGCAGGGCAGTTGGCCGCCCGGCACGGACAGCTGGAGGCGGTGCGCGGCGAGCAGGCCCACCAGCCGGTCCTCCTCGTAGGCGCCGAGGCGGTCGCAGCGCAGGAGGGCCCGGCGGTGGCGCCGCCGCAGCTCGTCGTCGTAGGTCTCGTGGAAGCCCAGGGAGGCGTGGTCGAGGGCGCGGCCGATGTGGTTCTCGGGGACCTCCCGGAAGTGCGGGAGATCCCCGGTCCGGCCGCGCCCCGGCGCGGGCTGCGTACTCATGCCCCGGACCCTACCCCCGGCTTGTCGAGACCGAAGGCCCGGTGCAGGGCGCGTATCGCGTCGTGGAGCCGCGCGGTGCGGCAGACGGCGGAGATCCGGATCTCCGACGTCGACATGACCTCGATGTTCACCCCCGCCTCGGCCAGGGCCTCGCAGAAGGTCGCCGCCGCCCCGGGCCGGGCGCGCATGCCGCTGCCGACGACGGAGACCTTGGCGACGTCGTCGTCCTGGCCCACCTCGCTGAATCCGGTCTCCGCGCGGATCTCCCGGAGCGCGGCCACGGCGGCGGGCGCGCCGTCCCCGGGCAGCAGGAAGGTGACGTCGGTGACCCCGGCGTCCGGGTCCGGCACGTTCTGCACGGCCGTGTCGACCTCGCACCCCGCGTCGGCCACGGCCCGGAAGACGCGCGCGACGGTGCCGGGAAGGTCCGGCACCCCGGTGACGGTGACCTTGGCGCACGTCACATCGTGCGCGACGCCGGTGATCGCGCCGCCCTCCCCGTGGCCGTCGTCCGCCGAGGCGGAGACCGTGGTGCCGGGCCCGGTGCCGGAGGAGGAGCGGACGAGCACGGTCACCCCGCACCGCCGGGCGTACTCCACGCTGCGCAGCGCCAGGACCTTCGCACCGCTCGCCGCCATCTCCCGCATCGCCTCGAAGGTGATGTGGTCCAGGCGCCTGGCCTCCGGCACGATCCTGGGGTCGGCGGTGTAGACGCCGTCGACGTCGGTGCAGATCTCGCAGACGTCGGCCTTGAGCGCGGCGGCCAGCGCGATGGCCGTGGTGTCGGACCCGCCGCGGCCCAGCGTGGTGATGTCCTCGGTCTCGGGGCTGAGCCCCTGGAAGCCGGCGACCAGGACGATCGCGCCGCGGTCCAGCGCCTGCCGGACCCGCCGCGGCGCGACGTCCACGATCCGCGCCTTGCCGTACGCGGGGGTGGTGAGCACCCCGGCCTGCGGGCCGGAGAGCGAGCACGCCTCGGCGCCGAGCGCCTGGATGGCCATGGCGGCCAGCGCGTTGGACATGCGCTCGCCCGCGGTGAGCAGCATGTCCAGCTCGCGGGGCGCGGGGAGGTCGCTGACCTGCCGGGCCAGGTCGAGGAGCCGGTCGGTGGTGTCACCCATGGCGGAGAGGACGACCACGACGTCGTGGCCCTCCCCGCGGGTGGCGACGACGCGTTCGGCGACACGCTTGACGAGGTCGGTGGAGCGCACCGACGAGCCGCCGTACTTCTGGACGATGAGAGCCATGAGGTCCTCCGCGGCGGGCAGCGCCTCGCGCGACGTCCGCTCCGGCTCCTCGCCCGCGTCCAGCTGGGCGGCGATCTCGATCCACTCCCTGAGCACGGACAGGCCTGTCATGCCGTCGGCGACGCAGTGGGAGGCGGTGAGGATCAGGTCGTGCACGTCCTCTGTCCGCTCGGTGTCCGCGGCCCGCGTGATGACGGCGGCGCGCAGCAGTGGACCGGTGCGCCAGTCGATGCGCTCGGCCAACTCGTGGTCATTCGCCTCGCGTTCCCACCGGGTGTCGGCCTCGGGGTCCCCGGGCGCCACCTCGACATGGCGGAGCGGGACCGGAGTGCCGTCCACCGGCCGGAAGGAGGGCCGTTCGCCGTTCTCGTCGCAGGTGATCGCGACGCGCAGAAGCGGGTGCCGGGCCTGGAGGACGTCCAGCGCGCGGCGCAGCAGCGGCAGCGGCAGGGACCCGTGGACCCGGGTGCGGACGAGACCGCTGAGCGGCGAGGTCCGGTCGGCCGTCCAGTACTACCGCTCCACCGGGCTGAGCTCGCGGCGGAGTGCGGTCTTCCCGCGCTGCTGCTGTGACATGACGTCGGTTCTCCTCGTGGGCTCCGGCGGACGGCCTTGATCGACATCATGTCCACCGGCGAGTAGGCGTGGTGCGGGCCCGGGTTGACGACGGCGCGGATCAAGACGCGGGTCATATCGGGCGATAGGCTACCGAACCCCTCCCATTGCCCCCGCCCGGTACGGCGTGGCATGTCCGGACTGGCGCCGAGAATGGCGGGAATTGACGGGTCCGGCCCGGCGGAGGCGTGAACGCCCCCTCGCGGCGCGCGCGGTGGTGTGAGCGCCGCGGTGTGCTGTCGCACCATGCGGGAGAGCCGTTTGCGGCGCACGACCATGCGGGAAGAGCTCACCGCGCAACCGCCCACGCAGCCACGGGAGACTCCATGAAGCCGATCCGGCGCGCCCTGACCACACTCGCCGCCAGCCTCCTGCTCACCATGGGAGGCGCGGCACTGGCGACGCCCGCGCACGCGGATTCCCACGTCAACGTCTTGAACCTTGTCGGAGTGGAAAGCAACGGAGTCATCGACGTGCTCGGGCCCGGAGCTCAGCCCATCCTTGTGTTGCCGAATGCCGCGAGCGGCATCATCTGATCCGCTCAGATCCGCCGAAAGGGCGGCCGCGCCGAGGCAGGAGTGCGCTGCCGTTGGCTCACCGGCCCGCGCGGGAGGACCATCCCCAGCACCCGGTCGGCCGGGAAATACCCCAGCTCCCGTGAGTCGAGGCTGACCGTCCGGTTGTCACCGAGCAGCACCAACTTGCCCGGTGGTACGCGCTCTTCCGGGACGGAGGCCAGGGCGCGCGGTACCGGATCTCCCGGTACCGCGGCCACCCGCTTGATCAGCCACTCGCGTCCGGTCGCCTCCGCCGTGGACCGCACCGGTCCGCGCGGCCACGCGCCGCCCCGCGCCGGCCTCTCGGTCACCACCACCTGCCCCACGGCAGGGGACGACCCGCGCCGCACCAGGACCCGGTCGCCGTCATGGAAGGCCGGCGACATGCTCGATCCGCGGACGGTGACCACGACGAGTCTGCGTGACAGCACCGCGAGGGCGAGCGCCACCCACCCTGTGCGCGTCCATGTCATCGGGGTCATCGGGGTCATGGGGGATCTCCCGTGAGCGCGCCGGCCCGGTAGCCCTCTGCCTGCAGGGCGAAGAGCCGTGCGTACCGGCCGCCGGTGCGGATGAGCCCGGCGTGCGAGCCCTGTTCCACGACCCGCCCGTCCTCGAGCACGGCGATGACGTCGGCGTCCCGCACCGCTCCGAGCCGGTGCGAGATGAGCAGGCTGGTGCGCTCGCCGCGGTGCTGCCGCAGCGCTGTGTGGATCTCGTGCTCCGCCTCGGCGTCCAGTCCGGCGGAGGGCTCGTCCAGGATCATCAGATCGCGCCTGTCCCGGAGGAACGCGCGGGCGAGGGCGAGCCGTTGGCGCTGGCCGCCGGAGAGGACCACGCCCGTCTCCGGGTTGTCCTTGTCGGCCTCCATGAAGAACCTCCGTGACAGCAGGGTGTCGTAGCCGTACGGAAGCGCGGTGAGTCGCGCGTGGATTCCGGCTCGCTCGGCCGCGGCCCGCAACCGCGGGCGGTCGTCGAGGGCGGTCAGGTCGCCGAGGGCGATGTTCTCGGCGGCCGTCATGTCGTAGTGCATGTAGTCCTGGAACACCGCCCCGATCCGGCGCCGAAGTTCCGCGATGTCCGCCTCGCGGAGGTCCACGCCGTCCCACAGGATCGCGCCACGGTCGGGGTCGTAGAACCGGCACAGCAGCTTCACCAGCGTCGACTTCCCCGCACCGTTGAGCCCGACCAGCGCCATGGCCCGGCCGTGCGGGATGCGGAGGTCGACGCCGCGCAGTACCCAGGGGTGGTCGGCGGAGTACCGGAACCACACGTCCCGCAGCTCGATGCCCTGTGACAGGGGCGGCAGTTCGACGGGGCGTACGGGAACGGGCAGATCGGAGCCGGCCCGCGCGACCACGAGATAGTGGTCGAACATCAGTAACGCCTGGTGCGCGCGGGCCACTTCGCTGGCCAGCGTGGCCAGCGCGCCCTGCACCCCGGCCACGGCCGCCACGAACATGACGACACCGCCGGTGGACAGCGCGCCCGAACGGGCCGCGTTCACCGCCCACAGCAGCCCGCCGCCGGAGACGAGCGCGGAGAACAGGCCGAGGCCCGTCTGGATCGTGGCCTCCCGCCGGTCCACCGCCCGTTTCGCCGCGTTCGCGGTACGCAGGTCCGTCAGCATCCGGCCGCGAAGAAAGGCACCGGTGCCGAAGAGCCGGATCTCCTTGGCGGCCTCCACGCTGGACAGCAGCTCGCGGTAGAACATCTGCCTGCGCTCGACCGGGCCGATCTCCCAGAGCGTCCGCGCCTTCCGCCGCGCCAGCGCGACCTCGGACAGCAGCGTGGGGACCGCCGCCGCCAGCACCAGGGCCGTCATGACCGGGTTGAGCACGAACAGTGAACCGAGGAATCCTCCGATGGTGATGGCCGACCGGGTGATGCCGATCGCCCCGTCGACGGCCTGGTTCGGCGTGCCGCCGCCCGAGCTCTGCGCGAGCCGCAGCCGGTCGAGGAACCGGGGGTTCTCGAACCGTCCCAGGCCCGCGAAGCCCTCCACGGAGGCGAACAGCCGGTCCTCGGCGAGCAGGCCCACCCTGCGGTCGAGCTCCGTCCGCTGATAGCGATTGACCTGCGGCACCACGCCGACCAGCACGCCCGCCGCGGCGAGCCCCGCGCCCAGGCCGATCAGCCGGGCCGGTGAGGCACCGGTGCTCAGCCCGTCCAGGAGCAGCTTGGTGAGCCAGGCGGTGACCACGGGGAGCGCGCCGGCCGAGAGCGAGAGCACGGCGTAGCCGCCGAGGACACCGGGCGCCGCGCGGCCCACCATCGCGCCGGCGGCTGCGATCCGGCGCAGCACGGCCATGGGGCCGGTGGACCGTACGGGCGCCCGGTCGGCCTCGTCCGCGCACCGGGCGGTCGGCGCGGGGGAGTCGCCGACCGGTTCCGGTGCCGGGGAGCCCTCGGCGGCCCGCGGCGCGCGCTCCGCCACCGACGGCCCCGGGCCGCTCGGGGGTGGTTCCCGCTCGCTCATGCCACGACCGCGGTGGAGTCCAGGTCCACCTGGTTCCCGGCGACGACCTGGCGGCCTTGCTCGTTCTGTGTGATCTCCAGCAGGGTCGGGAAGCCCTTGATCCGGAACGCGTCGGAGACCCTGGCATCGCTGCCGCTCTCGATCACGACCCGGGCCACCGGGGCCAGTTCGGCGACCTGTTCCTCGGCGCGGTCGGGGGTGCCGACCACCACGGCCAGGACCTGGTCCCGGCCGCCGCTGACGGTCCGCGCGTACTCCACGAACCTGGGCAGCATCTCGTGACAGGGCTCGCAGCTGGGGGAGAAGAAGGCCACCAGCGTCTCGCCCACGAGCGATTCACGCGTGAGGACGTCGCCGCCGACGGACACGGCGGAGAAGTCGCCCACTTCCTCGCCCACGGGGATGACGGGCGGTCTGCCGGGCGAGTCGGCGGCCATCTTGGACAGCAGCGCGGTGTGTTGCCTGAGTCGTTTGATCACACCGAGTGTGAGCAGCAGGTCCAGCGTGCAGAGTGATCCCACCAGTACCACTGCCGCGATCAGGACGGGCATGGAGTCGTCTCCTCTGGGTTCACCGGCCGCGGGCGAGGCCCGGAGCGCGGTCGACGGGCCGGAACAGATCGAGAATGTCGTCGAGGGCGGTCGTCAGGCCGCCCAGGAGCAGCCCCGCGAGCACCGACAGGACCGTCGCGCCCGGGGTGGCCGGGCCGGCCGCCGGCACGGCGACCGCGCCGGTGACGGCCACGGCCGTCAGCGTGAGGTTCCGTGCCACGTGCCCCGGGCCGAGCGGGCTCGTGGACGCGCCGAAACACCGGCACGGCGTGCGCACGCCCTGGCGCAGGGAGAGCAGGATCCCGGCGGCGAACACCGTCAGGAGAACTCCCGAGAGCACGAATCCCCCTACGGCGACGGCCCGTACCGGCGTCGCGAGCGTGACGCACACGGCGGCCTCGGCGGTCACCACGCACCGCGCCACCGACCGGGCCGCCGCTCGGGTGGGCAGCACCCGCATGTCCCTCACCGAGGACACGAACCGGTCGAACGCTCCTCGTCCGGCCACCTTGCCGATGAACGAGGTGAGGAACACCCCGCCGATCAGACAGCGGATCGCGAGTGCCAGACAGCCCACCTGACTTCCTCCTTGAGCGGTGTTCCCGGCCGGGGCGGACGTACGGGCCGGGAGGTCCCGGACCGGATCAGGCGGTTCCGGGCAGGGCCGCCCTCAGCGGCGGCGTCTCTCGGCCGATGTGGTGGTGGCTAGCACTGACAGACGATGGTCGGGCAGCCGTTGGAGTTGCAACAGGCCCAGCACGGGGCGTTGTAGCCGCACTTCCCGCTGCACTGCCAGCAGGCCGGGTAGTTGCCGCAGGAAAGGATCTCCAGCGCGGCCGCGTCGACCTCGGGTACGAACAGCCCGAGGACCCGGCTGCCCAGCTCCGTGAGTCTTGCGTACATTGACACACTCCTCTCTTGAACCGGCTCGCTCGATGTGCTTACGGCAGGGAGTCTCATGGGCCCGGGAGGAGGCGGAAAGCACCGTTTCCGGCCGGTGCGCGGGAGTGGGGCGGGCGGCCGGAAGACGTCCTTGCCGCGCCGGTGCGGCAGTGGTGACGAGCCGGGGGTTCCGGCGGTCCGGCCGCGGCCTGCCAGGCTCGGACCGGCGCATTCCGTCATCCGGGAGGAACCGGAGGCTCCGCGGGGGCGTGGCGGTGAACCGCTGGCCGCGGTGGCCCATGCCACTGGTATACGCCACCCGGGAGCCGGGCGCGCCGGGGCCGGAACGGTGCTTTCCGGTCGCTGGGCGCGCCATGTCAGGGACGCGCGTCCTCGCGCGGGGCGGTGTCAACGGTCCGGTGTCCAGGGCCGGTTAACGCCACCGTCGGCGTCGGGCGCGGCTCGTCGACGGGTGTCCGACGGGCGGAACGTCGACGTCCGGCCCCTGTTCCTCGGATGCCTCCCGGACGGATGCGCGGAGCCATGCGCGCGGCGCCCGGACGGCCGGCGCACCGGCGGGAGGCCGCGTACGCCACCGGCTGTCCGCGACGGCAGGGCCGATGTCCGGGCCCGGTGGGCGGCACGGCGGCGACGTGGGCTTCCGCCGGACGGGCGCGGCGGCTCACGGCGCGGCCGGTGCGGCCCGTGGAGGCCGGTTCCCACCGGGTGTCGAGCGGTGGCCCGTACGGGACCCGGCGTGGTGCCGGGCCCCGTACGGATCACGCCGTGATGATCGCCGGGTCGCTCACGCCCGCCTCGCCCGTCTCCACGTGGCCGGCGAAGCGGCGCAGGAAGGCGCTGTCCGTGTCGCTGACCACGGACAGGTCGTACCAGCGCTTGCTGTGCCGCAGGTCCAGCTCGCGTACGACACTCTTGCCCGCGCGCACCCGGACCGTCTCGCGGTGCCCGCCGTACGCGTTGGTGACGGTGAGGTGGCAGTCGGCCTTGCCGTGGTTGGTGAGCGTCAGCTCGACCCGGCCGCCGCGGGAGTCGTGCCGGGCGGTCACCTCGGGGCCGGTGGCCGTGCCGGAGCCCTTGAAGGCGCGCAGGAAGCCGTTCGGGCCGTGCACCGACAGGTCGTACGAGCCGTGCGAATACGCCGTGTTCCAGGTGTCGGAGAGCTTGGCGCCGGCCGCGGTGGTGTACGTCCACGGCCCGTCCGCGCGGTTGGCGGATGTCACCGTGAAGCACACACCCGCCTTCGGGCCTCCGCTGAAGTCGAGCGTGACGCGCCCGGTCGAGGGGGTGACGGCCGCGTCCACCACCGGGGCGTAGGGCAGCGGGCGCGCGGGCCGGGAGCCCCGCTCCTGCTTCGGCAGCGAGGGATGGGCGGGCGGCTGGGGCACATAACTGGGGTGCCGGAGCCGGTCCTTCGGCGCGTACGCGCGCGTGTCCGGGAGCGCGGCGGGCGCGTCGTGGCGGAGCCGGAAGTCGAAGGCCGACGTGAGGTCGCCGCAGATGGCCCGGCGCCAGGGGGACACATGGGGCTCGTGCACCCCGAAGCGGCGCTCCATGAACCGGATGATCGAGGTGTGGTCGAAGACCTCCGAGCAGACGAAGCCGCCGGTGCTCCAGGGGGAGACCACGAGCATGGGCACGCGCTGGCCGAGACCGTAGGGCCCGGCGGCGTAGTGGCCGTCGCCGGCGAAGAGGTCGGGCTGCACCTCCACGGTGGAGGCGCCGCGGGCCGCGGAGGCGGGCGGGAACGGCGGCAGCACGTGGTCGAAGTAGCCGTCGTTCTCGTCGTACGTGATGAACAGGGCCGTCCTGCTCCACACCTCGGGGTTGGAGGTGAGGGCGTCCAGCACCTGGGAGATGTACCAGGCGCCGTAGTTGGCCGGCCAGTTGGGGTGCTCGGAGAACGCCTCGGGCGCGGCTATCCAGGAGATCTTCGGAAGCCTGCCGGCCTTCACGTCGGCCCGCAGGACGTCGAAGTAGCCGTCGCCGTTCTTGACGCTGGTGCCGGTGCGCGCCTTCTCGTGGAGCGGGTCGCCGGGCTTGGCGTTGCGGAAGCGGTTGAAGTAGAGGAGCGAGTTGTCGCCGTAGTTGCCGCGGTAGGCGTCGTCGAGCCAGCCCCAGTGGCCGGCGGCGTCCAGGCCGTCGCCCGTGTCCTGGTAGATCTTCCAGGAGACCCCGGCCGCCTCCAGCCGCTCCGGGTACGTCGTCCAGTCGTAGCCGGCCTCCTCGTTGCCGAGGACCGGGCCGCCGCCCTTGCCGTCGTTGCCGGTGTGTCCCGTCCACATGTAGTAGCGGTTCGGGTCGGTGGCCCCGATGAAGGAGCAGTGATAGGCGTCGCACACGGTGAACGCGTCGGCGAGCGCGTAGTGGAACGGGATGTCCCCCCGTGTCAGGTACGCCATGGTGCCCGGGCCCTTGGCCGGGATCCACTTGTCGTACCTGCCCTCGTTCCAGGCCTGGTGGCCGCCCGCCCAGTCGTGGTTGAGGCCCTCGATGAACTGCATCCCGAGGTCCTTGGCGTCCGGGTGGTACGGCAGCACGTCCTTGGTGCCGTCCGACTGGTGCCAGACCGACCTGCCCGCCGAGGGCGCGGCCGGGCGGGGGTCACCGAATCCGCGCACCCCCTTCATCGAACCGAAGTAGTGGTCGAAGGATCGGTTCTCCTGCATCAGGACGACGATGTGGTCGACGTCCTGGATCGTGCCGGAACGCCGCATGGCCGGGATGGCCGCGGCGCGCTCGATGCTGCTCGACAGGGCCGCGAAACCGGCGGTCGCGCCGGCGATCTGGAGGAATCGCCGCCGATTGAGTTCGGACATGAGTCGGGGACCCCTTGGGGTGAGTGAGTCGGAGCCTGCGGTGCGATCCAAGAGCAGCGAGTGCCGGCGAGGGGAAGGTGTCGCTGAAGTGAAGCGACGCCGTACGTGAGGCGAACGTAGCGGACGGTCCGACCGGGCACCAGGGTTCCGACCACCTCGTCAGCGCATGACCGGCACCTGGTCACCGCCGTAGGGCAGGGGGTCGTGCCGGATGTGCTCGGCGGGCAGGCGCGCGCCGACGAGGCCCGCCACGGTGGCGCGCACCATGGCGGGCGGGCCGCTGACGAGGGCGAGGTGCCCGGACCAGTCGCCGTGGCGCGCCACGGCCTCGGCCAGCGGCCGGTACGGGTCCGTGGCGGGGCCCTCGCCGATGACCGGGACCACGCGCAGCCACGGGCGGCGGCGCTCCAGCTCCTCCGGCGACTCCTCCCCGTAGAGCCCCGAGGGTGCGTGGGCCCCCAGGAAGAGGTGCACCCGGCGGCCCACCTTCCGACAGGCCGTCAGCTCCTCCAGCAGTGCCTTGGCCGCGGCCCAGCCGACGTCGCCCGCCACGAGCAGCAGGTCGTGGGTGACGTCGTCGTCGAGCGTCATGGTCCCGCCCGCGGGGCCGAGCCGCAGCGTGTCCCCGACGCGGGTGCCCAGCACCAGGGCCTCGCTCACGCCGCCCGT
Organism: Streptomyces sp. NPDC051173; assembly: GCF_040689515.1. NCBI lineage: Bacteria > Bacillati > Actinomycetota > Actinomycetes > Kitasatosporales > Streptomycetaceae > Streptomyces > Streptomyces sp. NPDC051173. The sequence continues at coordinate 37,557 of NZ_JBFBBD010000011.1, read as the reverse complement.
GCCGGTGAGCCGCACATGGAACTCCAGCTCGCTGTCCGGCCGCGGCGCGCGGGCGAGGGAGTACTGCCGCCAGGCCTGCGGCAGCAGCGGGGACGCCACGGACGCGTACTGCCCGGCCCGGTACGGATAGGGCTCGTGCGGCCGCACCCGCAGCACGGCGAGGCCCTCCCGGCGCAGTTCGTGCGCGACCACCGTGGCCTGCCAGGAGGGCGGTTCGGCGAGTGCGGCGTCCGCGCCCTCGACCATGGCCGTGACGGCGAAGCGCAGCATGCGCAGCCACGCCTCCTCCATGGCCTGGTTCCACCGCACACCCGCCGTGCGACGCAGGGCCTCGCGCAGCGCGGCCTCGAACGTCGCGAAGTGCGCGGGCCGCACCCCGAGTTTGCGGTGCTCACGCCCGAGCCGGCCGAAGACCGACCGCACCTCGTCCGGCTGGTGCAGGTTCTCGATCAGATACCGCAGGATCGCTTCCAGGTGCCTGCGCTGGAACTCCATCGAGTGCGGGAACAGCGAACGCAGGAACGGCCGCTGGGCGAACATCGCGTCGTAGAGATGGGCGATCAGGGTGTCGAGGGGCATCACGAGGTCGAGGTGACGCACGATCACCCGCTGGTCGGCCTCCCCGTCGTGGCGCCGGTCCGCCTCGTGCGCGGCACCCTCCTGCTGCCGCCCGGGGGAGAGGAGCCGTTGGCGCAGCCGCATGGCGTCGTGCCGGGCGAGCAGCGCGTGGTAGTCGGCGTTGACGGGGGTCACGGGTGGAGAGCTCCTTATACGGGGCGCGGCGCCCGCCGTTCGGCGGGTGGGCGGCGTCAGTATGGCAACCGCCGGCGGGGCCCGTCCGGCCCTACCCACCAGGGCCGAACGGCCCTGGTGGGAGTGTGGTCGGCTGTGGGAAGTGCGCCGTCCGCGCCGCCGCCGCGCGGCGCTGTCCCCGGTCGCCGACTGGCCCGCGGCCGCCGGACCCGGCTCGCCTCGCCGGGGCATATGGTGAAGCGTCAATTCCGTACATCCCGCCCCACGGAGTGAGCAACGTATGGACAACCATGCCGTGCCTCTGCGCGTCTTCATCCTCGACGACCATGAAGTGGTGCGCCGCGGCGTGCGCGACCTCCTCGAAGCGGAGGGGGACATCGAGGTCGTGGGGGAGGCCGCCACCGGCCAGGACGCCTTCACCAGGGTGCCGGCCACCCGGCCGCACGTGGCGGTCCTGGACGTCCGGCTCGGCGAGCGGGGCGGTGACCACGAAGGCATCGAGGTCTGCCGCGAGTTGCGGGCGCGGATGCCGGACCTCGCCTGCCTGATGCTGACGTCCTTCGACGACGACGAGGCTCTCTTCGACGCCATCATGGCCGGAGCGGCGGGCTATGTCCTCAAGCAGATCAACGGTTCGGATCTGGTGACGGCGGTCCGTACGGTGGCCGCGGGCCGGTCGACGCTGGACCCGCGCACCGCCTCACGTGTCATGGCCCGGCTGCGCGCTCCCCGGCAGGAGCCGGAGGAGTCGGAGCTGGACCGCCTCTCGCCCCGGGAGCGGCAGATCCTGGAGCTGATCGGCGAGGGTCTGACCAACCGTCAAATAGCCGACCGGCTGTTCCTCGCGGAGAAGACCGTCAAGAACCGCGTCTCCGCCCTCCTCGCCAAGCTGGGCGTGTGCCGTCGCGTCCAGGCGGCGGAGCTCGTCGGGCGGGCACGCGGCCAGCTGGAGGGCCGGGGCGTCGCGTGATGCCCGTCCGGTCACCCGGGCAGCGGGACGCGCCATACGATCCTGGTCCCGCCGGACTCCGGTGACTCCACCGACAGCGCGCCGCCGTGCAGTTCGGCACGGGACCGCATGTTGGCCAGGCCCCCCGTGTGCGGTCCGGTGCCGATGCCCACGCCGTCGTCGGCCACCGTCAACGTCACCTGGTCGTCCACGGTCAGCACGATGTCCACGCGCCGGGCGCGCGCGTGCCGGGCGGCGTTGCTGAGGGCCTCGGCCGCCACCGCCAGGATCTGCGCGGCCAGTTCGTCCGGCACGTCGGTGTCCACCGGGCCGTCGATCCGCAGCGCGGGCGGGAAGCCCAGTGTGCGGGAGGCGGCCTGGGCGGTCTCGGCCATGCGCCGGCGCAGCCCCGTACCGCCGCCACCGGCCGTGCGGAGCCCGAAGATGGTGGACCGGATGATGCGGATGGTGGTGTCCAGGTCGTCCACCGCGCGGCCGACGCGCTCGGCGGCCTCGGGGCGCTCGATGAGCCGGGTCGCGCTCTGCAGGGTCATGCCCGTGGCGAAGAGGCGCTGGATCGCCAGGTCGTGCAGGTCCCGGGCGATCCGGTCCCGGTCGTGCAGCACGGCCAGCTCCTCCGACTCGGCGCGCCGCTGGGCGAGTTCGAGGGCGATCGCGGCCTGGTCGGCGAAGCCGGAGATCAGCCGTACCTCGGTGTCGTCGAACGCGGGCCGCCCTCTCACCCGGCCCAGCCACAGCGCGCCGCGGTCACCGGAGCCCGTCTGCAAGGGAACGGCGATGGCGGGCCCGGTGACCGCCCCGCCGAAGGAGGCGTCCGCGGCGGCCACGGGTTTCCCGGTGCGGGCGGCGGTCCCGGACGGTGAGCCCTCCGCCGGGACCGTCCGCCCGCGCAGCCGGTCCGCGTCGAGACCGTGGGCCACCTCCACCGTCAGCCCGCCCGGCGCGGCCGCCGGGGCCGGGAGCAGCACGGCGGCGCGGTCGGCGTCCGCGACCTCCATCGCGCGCTCGGCGACCGGCCCCAGCGCCCGGTCGGCCTCGGTGCCGGACAGCAGGCTCCGGGTGATCTCGCCGAGCGCCTCCAGCCAGCGCTCCCGGCGGCGGCTCTCGTGATACATGCGGGCGTTGTCGATGGCCACGCCCGCCGCGATGGACAGCGTGGTCAGCAGGGCCTCGTCGTCCTCGTCGAAGGCACCGGCGCGCTTCTCGGTGAGATAGAGGTTGCCGAAGACCTCGTCGCGGACGCGCACCGGCACGCCCAGGAAGCTGCGCATCGGCGGGTGGTGCTCGGGGAAGCCGTAGCTGTGCGGGTGCCGGGACAGGTCGGTGAGTCTGAGCGGCTCGGGGTTGCGGATGAGCTCGCCGAGGATGCCCTGGCCGCAGGGCGTGCGGCCGATGCGGGCCGTGAGCTCGTCGGACATCCCGACGGGCAGGAACTCCGACAGCCGCTGCCCGTCACCGACCACGCCGAGCGCCCCGTACTCGGCATCGGTGAGCGTGACCGCCGCCTCGACGATGCCCCGCAGCACCTGGGGGAGTTCGAGGCCGTGCCCCACGCTCATGACGGCGTCGAGCAGCCCTCGGATCCTGTCGGGTTCGCGGAGTTGGGGCTGACGTGCCGTCAGTCGGCCGTCTGCGGTGGTGGACATGACTGCTCCCGGGAACCAAGTTGCCTGGTCAGAAGCGTACGTCAGGGGCGTGCGGGGGCGTGCGGGGACCTCTTCGGCCGAGGCGCCGCCAGGGTGCGCCGACGGTGGCCGGTGCGTACACGGGCGCTCACCCCCTGTGAGTCGGGAGGCCGCTGCGTGTGAGGCCGCGCATAGGGCCCAGATCACTTACGAACCCCGCTAGTACCCCTGCGAGGGCTTGAACCGGGCATTTCGGCCACCTGCGGGGACCCCCGCGCAACGAGACCCGGTAGTACGTCACACCTTTGCCAGCGCCTTTCGCCGCCGCTAACAATTGCCGAGTCGCACGGCGCCGTCGATCGAGACACGGCGCTCTCTTCGCGCCGATCCGGGCCACTGCGACTCACGCGATTGGAAGAGGTTCAGCTCATCATGCGCTCCACCATCTCCGGCTATACCCGTCTGCCCAAGGCTCACAAGCTCTCCGCCGTCGGCATCGCCGCGGCCGGTGCCGCCGCCCTGACGTTCGCGGTCGTCCCGAACGCCTTCGCCGCCTCCGACGCCCAGCCCATGGCAGTGAAGCCCGTCGCGTGGAACACCACCGCCTCCGACGACTCCGGCGAGACGCAGCAGGCCCAGCAGGCCGCCGTCACCCAGGCCAAGGCCGCCGCCGGTGCCGCCAAGACCGAGCGGACCGACAAGCAGGCCGCGAGCCGCTCCGAGGAGCGGAAGCCGGTCGAGGCCGCCCCCAAGGCCTACACCAACGACCTGGACGGCTGGATCAACCAGGCGCTCGACATCATGCACGACAAGGGCATCCCCGGCTCGTACGAGGGCCTGAAGCGCAACATCATGCGTGAGTCGACCGGCAACCCCCAGGCGATCAACAACTGGGACTCCAACGCCGTCGCGGGCATCCCCTCCAAGGGTCTGCTCCAGATCATCGACCCGACCTTCAAGGCGTTCCACGTCGACGGCACGTCCTGGGACATCTACGACCCGGTCGCCAACATCGTCGCCTCCTGCAACTACGCCGCCAAGACCTACGGCTCCATGGACAACGTCAACTCCGCGTACTGACCCGGAGCGGCACAGCGCAACGCCGAAGGGCGGCAGCACCACCTGGTGCTGCCGCCCTTCGGCGTTGTCCGGCGTCAGGCCGACGGGGGCAGGGTGTCGGGGTTGAGGTGTTCGGCCAGGCGGCGCAGGAGGTCGTGCGCGGTCGCCCGCTCCTCGGGGGACAGGATCGACAGCGCCTCGTCGTTCGCCTTGCCGACGACGGCCAGCGCGCGCTCGCTCAGCCGCCGGCCCTCGTCGGTGATGTGCAGGCAGAGCACCCGGCGGTTGGTGGGGTGGGGGCGGCGCTCCAGCAGTCCGCGCTCCACGAGCCCGGTCACGGCGGCCCCCATGGACTGGGCCGTGACCCCGGCCCGGCGGGCGGCCTCGGCGCTGGAGGCCCCGGGCTCCAGGAGGGCGTGCCGCAGCGCGTGGTGCTGCGCCAGGGTCAGATCCAGGGCGCGCAGTTCCCGCTCCAGCCGGGTGCTCATGGCCTGGCTGAAGCGCCAGGCGAGGTAGCCGGTGTAGGGGGACTGTTCGTTCATGGGGACCACCACTTGTAAGGCAGCTTACATCCGCTGCTACTGTTATCAGGCAACTTATAAGTTTGGACGGTTCTCTTGTCGCTCTCCGCGCCCTCGACGCAGCACCCCTCCCACAACGACATACCGGATCCCGCGCCGCCGCAGCACCCGCAGAGCGGCCTGAAGGGCATCCTCCTCCCCGTGGCGGTCGTGCTCGCCATCGGGACGATCTTCGTCAGCGTCTACCTCGCCGCCTTCCACGCCCCCGAGCCGCACGACCTCCCGGTCGCCGCCGTGGGCACGTCCCAGGAGGCCCACCGGCTCCAGGGCGCTCTCGACTCCGGCCTGCCCGGTGGCTTCGACGTGCGGCCCTACGTGGACGAGAGCGCGGCCCGGGACGCCATCGCCCACCGCCGCGTCTACGCTGCCTATCTCCCCGGTTACCTCCCCGGCGGCGGCCACGGTGACCCGAGGCTGCTGTACGCGGGAGCCAACGGGGCCTCCGTCACCGGCACTCTCACCGGAGCCTTCGGCCACGTCGCCGGAGCGGGCGGGCACCGGCTCGCCCAGGAGGACGTCCTCCCCGCCTCCAGCGGCGACACCCGCGGCCTGTCGATCTTCTACGCGGCCTTCGGCCTGGTCCTCGCCGGCTATCTCTTCGGCATCATGACCTACCAGGCCGCGCCCGGCCTGCGCTTCCGGCAGCGCATGGCCAGCCTCGCGCTCTTCGGCGTGCTGGGCGGGATCGTCATCACCCTCATCGCGGGCAGCGCCGGGTTCGGCGCCCTGCCCGGCTCCTTCGTGGGCATCGCCGGGACGATCGCGCTGATGGCCATGGCGGCGGGCGGCGCGACCATGGTCTTCATCCGGTGGACCGGGCCCGCGGGCGCCGGACTGGCCTCGGTCGTCCTGCTGACCCTCGGCAACAGCACCAGCGGCGGCGTCATGCCCGCCGCCTACCTCCCCGCCTGGCTGCACCCGCTCTCCGGCGTCCTGCCCGTCGGCGCCGGCGTCCGTGCCCTCCAGGGCCTGGCCTACTTCCACCACGACGGCCTGGCCCGCGGCATCGCCACCCTGGCCGCCTGGATCATCGTCTGCGCGGCGCTGCTCCGCCTGCGCGACGCACGTGCGGAGCGAGCCCTCGCCTCCTGAGCGGCCGGTCGGACAACGCCAGGCAGCCCGGTCCTCCGGGCTGCCTGGCGTTGTCGGTACCGCGCGGATCTCAGGAGCGGGCGGGCTCGGGCGTCCGCGTGTCCTCGGCGGGCCCGGGCGCCGCGGCCGGGGCGGTGTCGAGCACCGGGTCCGGGCCCGGGAGGCCGGCGCGGTGGGCGTTGACGCCGGCGCGTACGCCCCAGAAGTAGAAGCCGATGGAGGACACGGCGACCAGGGCGATGTCGAGGCCGCCGGGGATCACCCCGTGGCCCCCGAACTCGGTGCTGCCCAGGGCGGACAGCAGCGCCAGCCACAGCAGGAACCCGGCCATCCACCACGCGGGCGCGAACTGCCGCCGCAGGCTCGTCTCGCCCTGGCGGCGCAGCACGACGGCGGCGATCGGTACCGACACGAGCGTGAGCAGGGCGACCTTGCCGGTGTTGGGCCACTTCGACCAGTACAGCGCGCAGGCCGCGAAGGCGAAGGTGAGCGGGCAGAGCACCTTGGCCGCGGGCAGGCGGAAGGGGCGCGGCAGGTGCGGCTTGGTCTGCCGGAAGACGCCGACCGCGATGGGCCCGATGAGATACGAGACGACCATGGCCGCCGAGACGACACTGGCCAGGGCCTCCCAGCTGTGCCCGACCGTGAGCAGCAGCAGGACGGAGAAGGCCAGGTTCAGCCACATGGCGGGGCGGGCGGTGCCGTAGCGGGGGTGCACCTGGGCGATCTTCCTGGGGAAGAACCCGGTCTCGGCGAGGTTCTGGGCCAGGTACGCGGCCGAGGCGACGTTGCCGATGTTGGCGCCGGAGGGGGAGATGAAGGCGCCGAACTGGAGCATGGTCACGACCCAGTGCAGCATCAGCAGCTTGGCGAGGTCGGCGAAGGGCGACGCGAAGTTGATGCCGCTCCAGCCGCCCGCCTGGTCGAGCTGCTCCGGCGGGACGGAGCCGAGGAAGGCGACCTGGAGGGCGAGGTAGATGACCAGGCCGAGGCAGAGCGCGCCGACCAGGGCGAGCGGAATGGCACGGCCCGGGTTCTTGGCGGCGCCGCCGAGGTTCACGACGGCCTGGAAGCCGTTGAAGGCGAAGACGACACCGGAGGCGGTGACGGCGGTCAGGACCGCCGACCAGCCGTTGGGGGCGAACCCGCCGTGGCTGGTGAAGTTCTCGGTGTGGAAGCCGGAGGCGATGAACGCGGCCACCGCGAGGACGGGGATGGCGAACTTGACCAGGGTCAGCACGTTGTTCGCGCGGGCCAGCAGCGCGACCGACCAGTAGCAGGCCAGCCACAGGACAACGGTCAGCAGCAGGGCCATCGCCATGCCGGTGCCGGTCAGGGCGCCGTCGGAGACCAGGCCCCGGGCCCAGCCGAAGTTCCAGGACGCCATGTACTGCGTACCGGCGATCGACTCGATCGGGATCAGGGACGCCGTGGCGATCCACACCGCCCACCCCGTGACGAAGCCCAGGACCGGCCCGTGCGAGATGGTGCCGAACCGGGCCATGGCCCCCGGCAGCGGGTACGCCGCGCCGACCTCGGCGTACGACATGGCGATCAGGCCGATGAAGACGGCGCCGATCACCCAGGCGACCAGAGCGGCGGGCCCGGCGACCTGGGCGGCCTGGCCGGCCCCGAAGAGCCAGCCCGAACCGAAGATGGACCCCAGCCCGATCATGATCAGGGCGAAGAGACTGAGGCCTTTGCGGTTGGCCGCGCTCAAATCCATGCTGTGCTGTCCGTTCTTGCGGGGTGACCAAAAGACAGGTCACCCACCTTATGTGCGTTGAGCAGGTCATTCGCCCGCCGGAAACCGCGGGCGCCCGGGGTGCCGAGGCGCCCGTTGCGCTCCCTGGCAGCCGTGACCTTTGTCACCTTCTGTGGGGACTTCTGCGGGAGAGGCGGGCGGCCTCAAGCGACCGCGTCATCCCACGGATCGGTGCTGCGCGCGTCGACGGGAGCGCCGACGGCCTCGGAGCCGGGGCGGGGCACCAGTGGGGTGGGGGTGCGCGCCGGGCGGGGAACGCGCCGGTCGGACAGGCCCGGCTCACGGCCGGGTCCGCGGTGGTCGTGCATATCGGTCTCCTCGCGGGTATCGGGCGAGTGACCGAAAGCAGAAGCCCCGGGGCACTCGCCCCGGGGCTTCGGACTCAAGACATCGGTCAGCGCGCCGGGACACTCTCCGGCGTCGTCGTCATCGTGGTGGCGCGCTGCATGCGCATCACCGTAGCAGAGCCACGCCGACGGGCCCCGGCGCGGGCGCGGGGACGCGTTCCAGGACACCGCCTGCGAACACGTCGTACAGCGGCAGCGTCTCCAGGTGCACATAGCCGATGTGGCAGTCGCACACGGCCAGCGGACAGGGGCGCGGCGTCAGGGCGTCGACGATCGCGGCGATCTCCCGCTCGCCGGTGTAGCGGCGCAGCCGCAGGGAGTTGTGCAGCAGCCCGTCCCGGGACAGTTCGACCGACGTCGTCGCCCGGATCCGCCCCGCCCCCGCCGTCTCCACGGCGAGCGCAAGCGGCACTGACAACGGCCGGACGGCGGCGCTCGCCCGCGGCCTCGTAGGCTGCCCCGTACCGTGTCCCGACGAACGACAAGGCCCCGCATGCGTCCCCTGCGCCCATGGGTACTCGCCCTGGCCCTCTTGGCCCTGACGGCCTGTGGAGGCCCCTCGGCAGCACCCGCGCCGTCAGCGTCCCCCACGGCTCCGGGCGGTTCGGGGAAGCCAGGGAAGGGGGACATGCGCCTGGTGTGGTCGGACGAGTTCACCGGCCCCGCCGGGCGCGGTCCCGATCCGGCGAAGTGGGTGCACGACACGGGCGCGGACGGCTGGGGCAACCACGAGTGGGAGAACTACACCGAAAGCCCCGACAACGCCTCGCTCGACGGCAAGGGCAACCTCGCCATCACCGCCCGCCGCACGCCGGCGCCCGGCGCGCACTGCGCCGTGGGCCCCTGCGACATCACCTCGGCCCGGCTCATCACCCGTGGCACCTTCGCCCAGCGCTACGGCCGCTTCGAGGCGCGCATCAAGGTGCCCGCCGGGCCGGGGCTGTGGCCCGCCTTCTGGATGCTCGGGAACGACCAGGGGGAGGGCGCCTGCCAGGACCCCAAGTGCGGCGAGATGGACATCATGGAACAGGTCGGCAGCAAGGAGGCCGACACCGTCTGGGGCTCCGCCCACGGCCCCGGCTACTCCGGCGAGCAGGGCCTCACCAAGGACTACCGTCTCCCGGACGGGCACGCCTTCTCCGACGACTTCCACGTCTTCGCCGTCGACTGGAAGCCCGGCGAACTCGGCTTCTCCGTGGACGGCCACACCTACCAGACCCGCACCCCCGCCGACGTCCCCGGCAAGGAATGGATCTTCGACCACCCCTTCTTCCTCCTGCTCAACCTCGCGGTGGGCGGCGACTGGCCCGGCCCGCCGGACGCCACGACGGCGTTCCCGGCCACGATGACGGTGGACTACGTACGGGCGTACGCGGCGCCGTGACCGGGCCGCCGCGGAGCGGACGTGCTCCTTTCCCAATGAGGTGACGGAGCGTCAGGAAGCGTCCCGTCGCTCCGCCCGGTAGCGGCCCGGCGTCGTGCCGAACTCCCGGCTGAACGCGTGGGAGAAGGCGTACGGCGTGCCGTAGCCGACGCTGCGGGCGATGGTGGACAGCGGGTCCGGGGTGTCGCGGAGGAGGGCGGCGGCGAGGGTGAGGCGCCACCAGGTGAGGTAGGCCATCGGAGGGCGGCCGACCAGGGTGGTGAAGCGGCGGGCCAGGGTGGGGCGGGAGACGCCCGCCTCGGCCGCCAGGCGGTCGTTGGTCCAGGGGGTGGCCGGGTCCGAGTGCAGGGCGCGTAGCGCGGTGGCCGTCACCGGGTCGTCCAGTACGGCCGGCCAGGCCCCGGCCGCGCCCTCCGCCACCCAGGAGCGGATCATGTAGACGAGGAGCAGGTCGAGCAGGCTCGGGATCGCGATGCACGAGCCGGGCAGGGGATCCCCCAGCTCACGGCCCAGCAGGTCGATGGCGGAGCGCAGTTCGGGGTGGCTGCCCACCCGGTTCGGCAGGTGGACGACTTTCGGGAGCTCCGCCATGAGCGGGTGCACGCGGCTGCGGTCGAGCCGGTACTTCCCGCACAGCAGCTCCACTTCGCCGGAAGAGCCGGAGGAGGGGGTTCCGGGAGGCCTCGTCCCCGCGAGCCAGCGATCGAACGGGACCGCCCGCTCCACGGCCGCCGCGTCCACGGGGGCGTCGGCGATCACATGCCCCGAGCCGTGCGGCAGCAGCACCGCGTCGCCCGTGCCGAGCGTGACCGGTGGACCGCCGTCGGGCAGCAGCCAGCAACTCCCCTCCAGCACGACATGGAAGCCCGCGCCCTCGTACGAGGCGAGGCGCGTGCACCAGCTGCCGCTCACCCGCACCCGGTTGGAGGAGGGCCGCCCGGTGCGTACGGCCGAGATCGCGTCGCTCACCACGTCCATCCGGCAAGGATAGCGCCCTGTACATCAGGCATGAGACGGACGCGTATCGAAGAGAGCTGATCGAGTATCGAGAAGCTCATTCGATCTCTCTAGAGTCAAGGGTATGGAGAACGAGAGCGTGCAGAGAATCGTGCTGGGAGACGTCGAGGTCACCCGGGTCGTCGAGTGGCAGGAGGCGTTCGCGCCGGCCCGCGGCATCGTTCCGGAGTCGGACGCCGCGCTGTGGAAGGACAACGAGGACTGGCTGGCGCCGGACCACTGGGACCCGGAGACCGACATGGCCACCGTGGCGCTCCAGACCTGGGTCCTGCGCAGCGGCGGGCGCACCGTCCTGGTCGACACCGGGGTGGGCAACGACCGCGAGCGCCCCGGCTCGCCGCGGTTCCACCACTGGAAGGGCGACTTCCTCGAAAAGCTGGCCCTGGCCGGCATCCGTCCGCAGGACGTCGACATCGTCGTCAACACCCACATCCACGGCGATCACGTCGGCTGGAACACCATGGACGCCGAGGGGGAGTGGGTGCCGACGTTCCCCAACGCCCAGTACCTCATCCCGGCCGCCGACGACTTCCACTTCGGCCCGGACAACTCCTACGGCGGCGGCCTCCGCGAGGTCGACCGGCTGATCTACGAGGACAGCGTCGCGCCCGTCCACCGCGCCGGGCAGGCCGTGCTGTGGGACGGCTCCCACCGCATCGACGAACACCTCACCCTGGAGTCCGCGCCCGGCCACACCCCCGGCTCGGCCGTGCTGCGCCTCTCCTCCCGGGGCGACCGGGCGGTCTTCGTCGGCGACCTCCTGCACAGCCCGGTGCAGATCCTCACGCCCTCCTGCAACAGCTGCTTCTGCCTGGACGCGGAGCGAGCGGCGGCCAGCCGCCGCCGGATCATCGAACGCGCCGCCGCCGAGCGGGAGCTGATCGTCCCCGCGCACTTCGGTGGAGCGGGCGCCGTGGAAGTCCGGCGGGAGGGCGCGGGGTTCGCCCTCGGGCGATGGGCGGCGTACGACGCGCGGTAGGTCGGCCCAGGGCCTGTCCGGGATCCTCGACGTGCTGGAGGACGCGGTCGGCCCACGCGCCGTCGAACGAGGCGTTCCTGAAGGGCAGTCGGTGGCTGTCGGCCACGGCCACCTCGGCGAGGCCCGCCCTCGTCATCTCCACGCACATGGTCCGGGACAGGTCGCAGGCGACGACCCGGGCGCCGGTTCCGGCGGCGAGCTCGCGGGCGGCGTCCCCCGTCCCGGCGCCGACATCGAGGAACGAGCGGCCGGGCCGGGCCCGTAACAGCTCGTGCACGCGTCGCTTGTACGAGGCGAAGAACGGCTCGCTCCGCAGGCGGTTCAGCGCGTCGACCAGCCGTCCCGGGTCGGGGTGCGCGTCGATGTGGGAGAAGGCGTGCGGTACATAGCGTCGGCCCATGCCCGAACACTACGGCGCGCATGCCCCGCGTACCCGGAATATTGTGTGCGGCCCGGGACCGGGCGGACCCGCGGTGCGAAGCGGGGCGCGTCCTTCTCCGCGGTCGTCGTCCCGGGCATCCTGGAGGCGTGTGACAGGACGCAACCGACCTTCAGGATGGTGTCGCCGTGTTGTACGCATTCGGCTTCGAGCGGATCGGCGTCGTGGTGAGTGACCTCTATTTCGTCGATCCCGATCCGGAGCCAGGACAGGACAGCCCGGAACGGGGTGTCCGGCTGGAGCTCCGGATCCTCGGGCGCGGTGAGCTGAAGGGAAGCATCTACTCCGCCCGGCCCATCACGGTCGACCGGCCGCTCTGGCGGGTCGACCTGCTGGAGTCGGTGGACTCCGCGCCCGGGAGCTTCGACCGCACGCACCACCACCCGAACTTCCAGGGCTGGAGCCCGGGCCGGAGGGTGTTCGTCAAGGAGCTGTCCGCCGACCCCGTGTCGTGGCTGACCGGCAAGCTCTCCGACGTCACCGCCCTGCTGGAGGAGATCGGGCTGTCCCCGGACGAGATCGCGCCGACGGACCCGGCCGGTCTCCGCGCGGCCGTACCGCAGATCGTGGACGCCGTCCGGCGCCTGCTCGACGGCGTGTGGGCGGGGGAGCTCGCCGTGGCGCCGGGTGACGAGCCGGTCGGCAGCGCCCGCGTCAGCTGGCTGTGACCGCCCGGGCGACGCGCCCTCGGTGACGCGGTCCGGCCGCCGTACAGTCCTACGAGGTACGGCGGCCGGACCGCGCCCGGTTCAGGAGCGGGCGTCGGTGCGCGGGCGTTCCAGGGTGAAGGTGTCCACCGGCGTCAGATCACCGTGCGGCCCGTCGAAGGTGTAGTAGGTGACCCGCATACTGGTGCGCCCGGTCTTCCGGTCGCCGGGGTCGACGTCGAACGCGGCGAACCCATGGGTGTACTTGTGGTCCCGCACGGCTGCCCAGGGGGCGTCCTCGGTGACCCATACGGGGTCCTTGTGGCCCGAGGGGGTCGTCTTGTCGCTCAGGCCCATGAGGACCCGGGCCTGCGGTGTGTCGAACATGTCGTCCTGCGTGGTGGCGATGTTCCCGCCCGCGCCGATGATCATGTGGACGGTGCCCTTGCCGGTGTCGATCACATCGGTCCGGGTCGACACGGGGATCGGGGTGCGCGTGTCGTTGGGGAGCGTGCCGCGCAGCGGGTGCGACCGCTCGTAGTGGTGCTCGTGCCCGCAGACCACCAGGTCGACGCCGTACTGGTCGAAGAGCGGACCCCACGCCTCGCGGATGCCCAGGTCACTGCCCGCCGACCGGGTGCTGGAGATCATCGGCTGGTGCATGCACACCACGATCCAGTCGATGCCCCGGTCCGACCGGGCCGCCTTCAACTCGCGCTCCAGCCAGCGCCGCTGGGCGCCTCCCGAGTAGCCGTGGATGTACGTGTCCCCGCCGTCCTGGAGCGCCACGTCGTCGTTGGCGAGGCTGATGAAGCGGACCGCGCCGACGGTGAAGGCGTACCACATGCCGTGGGTCTCCTCGTCCGAGGAGGCGGCCGACTCCGGCAGCGCGAAGTACGTCTGGTAACCGGCCGCGCCTATGGGGCCGTTGCCCTTCTCGTTCTCGTGGTTGCCCGCGCACGGCATCCAGGGGCGCAGCCGGGTGGAGCGGCTGTTGCCGATGAACCAGTCCGCCCAGGTCGCCGCCCGGCTCATGCCCCACACGCCGGCGATGGCGGCGTAGCAGAGGTCGCCGTTGACCAGGTTGAAGAGGGGGCCGACCCGCTCCACGGCGGAGACGATGTCGGCGGACGCGGGCGAGCCGACCTGGCTGCTGGTGTGGAGCGGGAAGCGGTTGACGGGGGAGGGGACGCCGTCCGGGAGGTGGATCACCCGCCGCAGGTTGGGTGTCGCCTGGTCGCCGAAGCTGGTGAAGGTGAACGCGGCGCGGCCGCGCGGCGCCGTGGTGAACGAGCCGCTCTCCGGGTGCGCGCCGTCGTGCCCGGCCGTGTAGAGATAGGTGGTCGCCGGGCGGAGGCCGGTGATCCGGGCGTGGTGGACGTACACCTCCTCCTTCGACAGGCCGTCGCGGTACGTCTTCGTCTCGGCGTCGATCACCCGGCCGTGCCCGCCGTCGGGCGAGCCCAGCCGCACCTGCGGGCGCCGCACCGACTGCGGGGTGATCCAGGAGACCGTCATCGCGGAGGAGGGGTCCGTGCCGAACTGCAGGTGCACGCCCAGTACACCGGGCGCCCCCACCCGGTGCGGCTTGGACTGCAACAGCGGCCCGGCGGAGGGCTGCGCGGCGTCCGGAGCGGCCGCCGCCTCCCCGGGGGCACCGACGACCGAGAGGGCCGCCGCGGCCGATGAGCCCTTGAGTACGGATCTGCGGGTGATCGCCATGAAACGCCCTTTTCAGTGTGGGGAGTTGATGATCCAGAGCACTGTAAGTGGTCGGCTTCAATGGCTGTATGACCGAGACCACGGGGGCGTTCCGGGCGGCGGTGCCCGCCCCGGCGGGAGGCGCGGGAGGCCCGGGCTCCTCCCGCCGGGGCGCCGGTCACGGTCCGTCGGTGGAGATCAGTGCCCCGCGGGCGAACTGCCGAAGGACGGCGGCGCCGTAGGGCGCGCAGTCCGCCGGAGGGCGGGCGGGGTCGGCCCACACCAGCGCGGAGCACTTCCGCGGCTCCCCGCTCCGTGGTTCCCCCGACCACCGCTGTGCGGTGAAGGCGATGCCCACCCGGTCCTCCCCTCCGGGGTCCCGGTGGTGGATGAGGTGGCAGAACTCCAGGTCCAGCGGATCGATGCCCACGCTGACCTCCGCGCGGACCTCGCGCAGCGCGCCGTCGACGAACGTCTCGCCACGCTCGACGTGTCCGCCGGGCGGCGCCAGCAGGCCGTCCGTGAAGCCGCCCCCGGGCCGGCGCAGCAGGAGCACCCGTCCGTCGTCCCTGTGCAGCAGGACCATGACGTCGATCACGCACCGGAGTTGCGGCAGCGGGCTCATGCCGGCCTCCCGGCACCGGTCGCCGAGCTGCCCCGGGCGGGCGGCCGCCGGCTGTCGTGTTCGAATCGCAAACGCACCCCCGTGGTGTTCGAGAGGGAGTCCTGGTGGTGAAGCACTGCGCCTCCTCGTTGACAGTGGATCGGACGAGTGATCGGGAAAACGACCCCCGATCGGGGGCGTCACGGCCCCCGGAGGGCGTTTCGTCGCGCGGAAGTTCGGGGCGGTGTCAATCGCCCCGCAGTCGCACGGCGAAGGCGCGTCCAGGTGCTTGTGCGATTCACTCCGGCGTGGTGGCTCACCCGATCCGGGGCTTGCGTTGCGGCCGGAAACGATCAAGTCGCGTGCCCGCACCGGCGGGTGCGGCGCCGTGCGGACGGGACCTTTGCAGACCGATCGGAAGGCACGGGTCTCCCCGGTCCCGGTGCCCGCGGTCCGGGCAACCCCCGCACCCTCAAGATCATCTTCCTGGGTGCGGCCGTGACCGCGGATCCCGGCCAACGCGCACAAGCCGGACATCCTCAAGGGTGTAGTCGGACCCAAACACTATGATCTTGGACGGGCCGGGGTCGGGGGACGCGGCCGTCCGGGAGGGGAGCGCGTGGACCTGTTCGAGCGGGAAGACGAGATGGCCGTACTGGAGCGCGAGGCGCGCCTGGCTGCCGGGGGGCAGCCGCGGGTCGTGCTCGTCGAGGGTGCGGCGGGCATGGGCAGGACGAGCCTCGTCGAGGAGTTCGCCCGCAGGGCCGGGCGGGACGGCGCCCTGGTGCTGCACGCGCGCTGCGACGAGACGGAACGGGAGGTTCCGTTCGGCGTGGTGCGCCAGCTCTTCGAGCCGGTCGTCGCCGAGTGGGGGCCCGAGCGGGCGGAGCGGGCCTTCGCCGGGCCCGCCGAACCGGCGACGCACGTGCTGTCCACCGTGCCGCACACCGGGGCGGCCGTCGCCCCCGAGGGCGACCCGCTGCCCGTCCTGCACGGCTTCTACTGGCTCACGCTCCGGATCGCGGCCGTGACGCCCGTGGTCCTGGTCGTGGACGACGCCCAACTGGCCGACGCCCCCTCCCTGCGCTGGATCCACTACCTGATACGCAAGCTCACCCGGTCCCGGGCACTCGTCGTGCTCACCCACCGTGGCGACGAGACGAGCGACAAACTCACGACACTCTCCCTCGCGGCCAACTGCCGCACGCTCCGGCCGGAACCGCTCACCGAGCCGGGCGTCGCGGACCTCCTCGGGCACGTCTGGGCCCAGGACCCGGTCCCGGAGCTGGTGCGGTCCTGCCACCGGCTCACCGGTGGCAACCCGCTGCTGCTCCGCGCCCTGGTCATGGCCCTGGAGAGCGGCCGCGTGGAGGCCGCGGCCCTCTCCTCCGGCGAGCTGCCCAAGCGCACGACCTTCCTGTACGCCGAGTTCCTCGCCGACTGGCTGGCGGGCCTGCGGCCCCGGACCCGTGAATTCGCCGTGGCCCTGGCCCTGCTGGGCAAGAGCGACGACGCCGGCACCCCGGCGCGGCTCGCCGGGCTCGACGACGCGCAGGGCTACCTCGCCGAGGACCAGCTGCGCCGCCTCGGTCTGCTGACGCACTCCCCGGAGCTGCGATGGACCCACCCGCTCGTGCGGGAAGCCCTCTGCCGGGACCTCGGCGGCCCGCGACGGGCCGCGTGGCACGCCGAAGCAGCCCGTCTGCTGTTCGACGACGGAGCCTCCTTGGACCAGGTGTGCGCCCATCTGGTCCCGAGCGACCCCTCCACCGACCCCTGGGTCGCGCGCACCCTCATAGCCGCCGCCGACCAGGCCGTCCGGCAGGGCGCGCCCGAGAGCGCGGCACGCTGCCTGCGCCGCGCACTCGCCGAGCCGCTCCCCCCGGACGAGCGCACCACGGTGCGGATGCGGCTCGGCCTGGCGGAGTCGCACCTGCGGCCCGCGGCGGCGATACGGCAACTCACCCGCGTCATAGACGACATGACCGAACCGGCCGGCAAGGCCACCGTCGCCGGCGCCCTGTGCGCGGTCCTCACGCGCGTGGGCCGCGGTGGCGAGGTCGTCCCCCTGCTCGACCGGCTGGCCGACGAGCTGACCCCCGCGGACCGCGAGATCTCCCTGCGCCTCCAAGGGCTCAGGATCGGCAACGTGCTCCTCAGCGGCACGAAGAACGTCCCCCGGACCGAACTGGACCGCATGGCCGAGGAGTTGTCCGGGCGGACGCCGGGCGAGCGGGCCGTGCTCGCCCCGTGTGCGCTCGCGGCGGCCCTGTCCGGGGTCCCCGCCGATCAGGTCGCCGCGCTCGCCCGACGGGCCCTGCCGCAGACCCCGGAGGAACTGGCCGGGCATCTCGGCCAAGGGGCCGTCTTCGCGCTCGCGGTGACCGACCGGCTGGACGCGGCCGGCCGCCACTGCGACGCCGCGCTCCGTGAGGCGCAGCGCGCGCACACGCTCTCCGGACCGGCGGACCTGGTCGACACGCGCTCGGTGATCACCCTGCTGGCCGGCCGCCTCGACGACGCCACACGGTCCTGGGAGGAGCTCTCCGCCCAGCTGCCCCCGGGCCAGTGGGGGGCCTTGCGGACGGCGCCGATGGCGGTGCAGCTGACCGTGCTCAACGAACGCGGCGACACCGAGGCCGCGGTCCGGATGGCCGCGGAGCTCATCGTCGCCGCGCCCCGGGAAGCCGACTACCTCTCGTCCTACGTCCGCTTCCAGTGCGCACGGGCCCGGGTCGCGCAGGGCGACGTCCGGGACGGCCTCGACCTGATGCTCTCGGCCGGGCGCTGGCTCGCGGCCGCCGGCTTCGAGAACCCGGTGATACTGCCCTGGCGGACCGCGGCCGCGCACGTCCACGCGGAACTCGGCGAACACCGCGCGGCGCTGGAACTGGCCGAGGAGGCCCTGGAGCACGCCAGGCGCTGGGGGACGGCACGGGCGCTGGGCGCCGCGCTGCACGCCCTCGGCGCGAGCACGGGAGGAAGCCGGGGGATGGAGCTGCTGCACGAGGCCGTCGAGGTGCTCAAACCCTCGCCCGCCCGGCTGGAGTTCGCCAACGCCCTGCTGGGCCTGGGCGCCGCGCAGACCCGGCACGGCCGCCTCGCCGCGGCGAGGGTCACCTTCACCGACTGCCTCGTGGAAGCGGAACGATGCGGCGCGCTCGGAGTCGCCGGCGCCGCGCGGCGGGGCCTGCGCGCGGCGGGCGCGCGGCCGAGGACGCGCCGCGCGACGGGGACGACCGCGCTGACCGAAGGCGAGCGCCGGGTCGCGGACCGCGCGGCGGCCGGTGAGACGAACCGGGCGATCGCCGAGCGGCTGCACCTGACCACACGCACCGTCGAGACACACCTCAGCGCGGTCTACCGCAAGCTCGGCATCAGCGGGCGCGGGGAGCTGCACCAGACGCTCGCGGCCCCCGCCTCCGAGCGGGCGGCTTCCGAGCGGGCCGGCTGACGCCCGTACGGCCCGGTGCGCCCCGGATCCGTACATCCGGAAGTGCCTCGATCCCACCGGCGCAACCGGATCGGGAAAATCTCGTGGTCGTTCTCGGGGGGTCCCCACGATACGGGGTGCCCCGGCCCGGTGCAGGCTGTGATCAACAAGACCGGCCACTACTGATACATCGGCCGGAACGGATCGGGCGTCGGTGCCCTCATGAGCCGGCAGGAGAGAAAAGCGGAATGAGTAATCTTCAGTTCTCCGTGCTGCTCGGACCCGACTGTGCGGGAAAGTCGTCGGTCATGGCGGAGCTCTCGGAAAGGCTGCCCACGTGGCGGACCCTGTCGACGGACAGCGCGTTCGTCGGCCCCGAACACGCGCTGGTGACCCAGCTGCGCCGCAACGTGGTCGACGACGTGCTCCCCGCCCTCGGTGACGCGTACTCCGTGGACTTCCTCGCGAGCCTGCTCCAGACCGCGGTCGTGCATCTCAAGGACCGGATACAGGCCCAGGAACCGGGAGTTCCCGTCCTGGTCGACTCCTACTACTACAAGATTCTCGCGAAGTGCCGGCTCGCCGGGATCGAGGAGAGCCCCATGTATTCCTGGTGGCGTTCCTTCCCGAAGCCGGAGCGCGTGGTCTATCTCGACGTCTCACCCGAATCCGCGTGGCGGCGCAGCGACAACGGGGCGCGGCTCAACCCCCTGGAGCATTTCGGGACCCGGCCCCAGTGGTTCGGTTTCGAGAACTACCAGAAGAGCCTTCGGAAACTGATGCTGGAAGAGGTACGGGAATTGCCGGTGACAGTGATCAAGGAGCAGCCCAGCGCGGCACGGGCCGCGGACGCGGTGCTGGAGGTGCTCGCCCCGTGAACGCGAACACCGTCTGGGGAGACCCCGGGCACGGCGACCGCTACCGCGCACGGGTCCTCGCCGAGCGCGAGCGGCTCGTCGCGGCGCAGGCCGATCTGGCGGGACAGCAGCAGGCCGTCCTGAGCGACCTGCTGCGCTTCAACGCCGGCACGGAATTCGGGAAGCAGCACGGATTCGACCGCATACGCACGATCGACGAATTCCGCGCGGCCGTTCCCGTGCAGGACTACGCGGCCCACGCCCCCCTGATCGAGAGGATGGCGGCAGGGGAGCGGAACCTGCTCTCGGCGGACCCGCCGGTCGTCTACTTCACCAGCAGCGGCAGCACCGGTGCCCACAAGAAGATCCCCGTCACCCAGCGCTTCATGGAGACGACGTTCTTCCCCTTCTACTACGCCGCCTGGGCGCCGCTGGTGGAGACCTACCCCGAGATCCTCGACCGGCCGGACGCGGTGCTCAACCTCAAGCACGACCCGCTGTCCGCCCCTCCCACGACCGCCAACGGCCGCCCCCACGTCGGCGCCAGCCAGGTCGACTTCGGCGAGAAGTTCGGTGAGTCGCTCTCCGCCGAACTCGGCACCAGGGCACCCTGGGCGACCCTCCCGGTCGACGTCGCTCCCGGGGACCACTTGGAGAAGATGTACCTCCGGCTGCGGCTCGCGGTGCAGAGCGACGTGCGCTGCCTGATCGGCATCAACCCGGCGATGGTCGCCGCCGTCCCGTACCAGCTGAACCTGTGGTGGCCCCGCATCGTCAAGGAGGTGCGCGACGGCACCCTCGGCGGCGTGCCGCACCGCGCCCCGGACCCGGCGCGCGCTGCCCAGCTCGAGGAACTGGCCGACTACTTCGGCACCGTCCGCCCCGCCCACGTGTGGCCGAACGTCCGCGCCCTGTTCTGCTGGACCACCGGCGTCGCGTCGCTGTACATGCCCGCGCTGCGGGAGGAGTTCGGCGTCGGCGTCAGCGCGCTGCCCGCGCCCGTGGCAGCATCCGAGGGACCCGTCGGCGTCGCCCTGGACCGGCACCCCTCCGCGGGCGGCCTGGTGGCGTCCGCCGCCGTGTACGAGTTCGTACCCGCCGAGGCCGACCTCTCCCCGGACACCGCCACCCTGCTGCCCCACGAGCTCGAGGCCGGCCGCGACTACCACGTCGTCTTCAGCCACGTCGGAGGGCTGTACCGCTACGCGGTCGGCGACGTCGTCCGCGTCCTCGACCACGTGGACGGCGTGCCCCGCGTCGAGTACGCGGGCCGCAACACCCGCTCCGACGCGGTCGGCGAGCGACTGCGCGAGGCCCAGGTCATCCGGGCACTGCGGGGCACGCTCTCCCGCACCGGCCTCCAACTGCGCAACATCGCCTGCCGGGTGGAGCCCACCGCCGGCACGGGGCAGCACTACACCTTCGCCGTGGCGCCCCGCAGCCCCTGGCACACGGCCGAGTGCGAGCGCTTCACCGCCCTGCTCGACACGGCCCTGGCCGAGGAGTCGGCGGAGTACGCGGCGGCCCGCGCCGACGGCCGCCTCACCGCCCCGGCGCTCCGGCTGCTCGACACCGACGCCTTCCACCGCGACTGGCACGAGGCGGTGGGCAGCGGCATCCGCCCGACCCAGGTCAAGGACCGGCTGTTCCGGCAGGACGAGAGCCTGTGGCAGCGCCTGACCCGTACGACATCGGCCTGACGAAAGACCCCACGACATGACCGAGCTCCTGAACCCCGTCGAGCGGACCGCTCTGCTCACCGCCGCCCTCCGCGCCGCCGAGTCGGCCCGCGAGGACCGCCTCTACGACGACCCGTACGCCGCCCTGCTCGTCGGCGAGACGGGACCGGAACTGCTCGCCGAGGTCCGCGCGGCGACGTTCCCGCCCGACAGGCCCAAGACCCTGCCGAGCACCCCCGACTACAACGCGATCCGCACCCGCTTCCTGGACGACTACCTCCAGCGGGCCGCCGCGGACGAGCGGATGACGCAGATCGTCCTGGCCCCGGCCGGCATGGACTCCCGCGCCTACCGCCTCGACTGGCCCGCGCACATACGCTACTTCGAGCTCGACCGGCCGGCCGTGCTCGCCTTCAAGGAGGACCGGCTGGGGGAGGCCGAGCCCCGGGCCGACCGCCGCGCCGTCGCCGTCGACCTCACCGACGACCACTGGGAGGAGAGCCTCCTCGCAGCCGGTTACGACCCCGCCCTGCCCTCCACCTGGCTGCTCGAAGGGCTGCTCTACTACCTCCCCGAGGCGGACATCGAGCGCCTGCTGGCACGCGTCGCCGCCCTCTCCGCCCCCGGCAGCCGCATCGCCGCCGACATGGTCAACGAGGCGGCCCTCACCCTTCCCCAGATGAAGGGCCTGCTGGACGTCTTCGCGCGCTGGGGCTGCCCCTGGGTGTCCGGCACCGACGAGCCCGAGGAACTCTTCGCCCGCCACGGCTACGAGGCCGAGGCCGTGCAGCCCGGCGAGCCGCAGGCGTCGTACGACCGGTGGCCGGACCCAGTGCCCGAGCGGCACGTCAAGGACGTACGCCGAGTGTTCTTCGTCCACGGACAGCGCCGTTGACCGTGCCGACCGCCACCCTGAACGACCGCACACCGGCCGGGGCCACCGACCGGCCGGGGAGCGCGGCCGCGGCCCGGCCGCGGGTGCTGGTGGCACCGGTCACCATCACCCCGTCCAAGCCGCTCACCCCCAGCCACCTCAAGGGACTGTTCTGGGCGGACGCGCTCTACCGGGCCACGGCACACCTCGCCGATGTCACCTACCGGTTCAGCCACACCACCTACCACCCCACCGAGCAGACACTGGGCTTCTGGGAGTACCTCGACCGCACCAACGGCGACGCCGACTACTCCGCGCTCACGGAGGAGGAGATCGGCGAGTTCTACGTCGGCTACCGCGCCGAGGGCCGCCGCCCGGAGGCCGCCGCGCTGCGGCCCTACGCGGAGGCCGTCGAGAGCGGCGGCTGGGTGCACCCGGCCGCCGCGCGGGTCCTCGGCCTGTGGGCCGGGCACTACGGCCGGCTGGGCCTGCACGACCCCGGCCTGCAGGAACACCAGCCGCCCGGCCTCGCGCTGGAGGAGATGATCGAGCGGCTGGTCGCCTCAGGCATGGGCCTGGACCAGCGCGACCTCGGCGGTCCCGTCTACCTCGACGCGACCCGGTACGGCCTGCCCCTGCGGCAGATCGTCTCCGCGGACGGACGGCCCAACTACCTCGCCTGCGCCCTGCGCGAGCTCATGCCGCTCGCCCCCCGGTACGACGAGGTCGTGTTCCTCTACGACAACGAACTCGACCCGGACTACCAGCTGCTGGAGCGCGTGCTGGGCCAGGCGGGCCCGTCCGTGCACCGCGTGCCGATCGGCCGGGTGCCCATCGACGGAAAGATCCTCTCGGCCCGGCACGGCGGCTGGCACAGCCACACCGTGGCCGCCCTGCTGCGCTCGCTGAGCGCCGACCACGAGCCCGAGGTGTGCCGGCTGGGGATGCGCCTGTACTTCATCGCGACCCTCGGCCCGGGACAGCAGCAGTCCTTCCGCCACGACCTGCTCCGCCAGTGCCTCACCCGCGCCGAGCGCCTGCTCGACCGCTCGGCCACCGCCCCGGCGGCAGGCCACGACGCGATGGTCGCCGCCCTGGGCAGGCACCGGCGCGAGCACACCTACATCGACCCCTACCGGCTGACCTCGTCCCTGCTCGGCAAGCGAAGCCCCGCCCCCGACCGCGAGCTCCTCTCCACGGTGTTCCTATGACCCTGTCCCCCGAACTCCTGCTCACCGAAGCGGCACGGCGCGTCCGGGCCGCCCGCCCGGAGCTGGCCGCACGGCTGGACCTCACCACCCCTGAGGGCCTGCGGGCCGCGAAGGCCGAGATCGCCGACCCCGGCGCGCCCGGCCGTACCGACGCGGCCCTGGCCGTCTCCGTCGTCAGCCGCTTCGACCTGCCGCACTGGGTGCGCGAGACCTGCCGGTTCGCCCTGTCGGTGCCGCCGGAACGACGCGCACCCTGGCAGCACGCCTTCACCCGGACCGTCTTCCTCTCCGGCCGGCCCGACAACCTCCGGGAACGCTTCACCTTCGACCACATCGCCCCGGACGGCTCGGCGGCCTGGCTCGGCCCCGCCCCCGAAGGGAGCACGACCGCACTGCGCAGACTGCTCAAGGTCTTCGACGGCCCCCGCGCACTGGGCTCCTGGCAGCCGACGACGGTGGAGATACCACCGGCGGACGGCCCGGGCGGCCGTCCGCCGGTCCACCGCGAGCTGTACGTGGCCACGGCCTCCGTCACCGTCGCCCGGCTCCTCGTCCAGCTCAACCACCTCTTGGTGGAGGCGGTGATGGACGGACTGATAGCACCCGGCGACCGGCTGACCCTGCGCTCCGTGCCCCGCCTCGCGGGGCTCGCCGGGCCCTTCGCCGCCCTGCGCATCGACACCGACAGCCACCGCCCGGACGAACTCCAGGCGTACGCGGCCCTCACCGGGGAACGGTAGGGCACGCTCCCTCACCGCGGCCCCTCACCGCCCCCCGGGACCGGGGACGACGGCTTCGCCGCCCTGACGTACGGCCTCGTCACCGTGGTCACCGCCCTGCCGACGGCAGGGCGGTGGCGCCGGGCTCAGTAGTAGCCCTTACCGCCGTCGAGCAGTTCCCGGACGATGTCCAGGTGACCCGCGTGCCGCGCGGTCTCCTCGATCATGTGCATCAGGATCCAGCGCAGGGTCGCGGCCCCGGCCCGGAAGTCCTTCTGCCGCCCGGTGTCGTCCAGCGCGTGGGCCGCGATGATCTCGTCCGAGACGGCGCACTGCGCCTGGTATTCCTGGACCAACCGCTCCAACGGGACGCCCTCGACCCGCATCTCGGCGTCCTCGGTCTCCTTGTCGAAGAGGGGGCTCCCCGTCGAGGGCCGCCCCATGAGCATGACCTCGAACCAGCAGTGTTCGACCCACCGCATGTGCGAGACGAGGCCCGCGACCGTCATCCGAGGCGAGGTCGGCACCAGGGACCGGTGGGCGTCCGCGGCGGACAGCCCCTCGCACTTCCACTGGACGATCGCCCGCTGCATATCGAGCCAAGTGATCAACTGCGCGCGCTCGTCGGCGTCATAGGGCGGACGGATACGTGAGGGAGAGGTCATGGGGGGACGGTATTCCCCGCCGCCCTCGCGGCGCTCCTCAATTTCCCTCGACGGCTCTCGCCTCCGGGCGTCTACCGCGCGACGGCGAGGAGAAGGGACGCCACGGCCAGCGCCAAGTATCCGCCCGGGAAAGCGATGTTGCGGTGGACGCGAGCGCGGACGTGCGCGACGACGGCTCCGATGAAGAACAGGACGAGTCCCACCGCGGCGGCGACTCCGACGGTCCTGATACCCAGGAGCCCCAGCAGGAGCCCGGCCGCCCCGGCGGCCTTGAGCGTGGCCAGCCATGGCAGCCAGGACGGCGGGAGGGCCACCTCGGCCGAGTTGGTGAGGACGAACCCGGCCCGGGAGAAGTCCGCCATGGCCATGCCGGCATTGGCCAGGACGGTCACGGAGGTGATGACCACATAGGCGAGGAACATGCGCCTTCCTTTCCGTACGCATCCGTACGCACATGTCGGCGAGCCGCTGCCCGCACGCTGCAACGAGCCTCCCCCGACCCCGCGTTGGCGTCCAATACCTGCGTCTATAACCTGACGGCATGGATGTGGACACCCGGTTGTTGCGGTACTTCGTCGCCGTCGCGGACGAAGGCAGCCTGACCCGCGCCGCGGAACTGCTCTTCGTCTCCCAGCCGGCGCTGACCAAACAGATCCGGCAGCTGGAGACCCGGCTCGGGGCGCGGCTGTTCACGCGGTCCCGGACCGGCATGACCCTCACCGAACCGGGCCGGGCGCTGGCTGCGCGGGCACCGGCGCTCCTGGCCGCGTGGGACCGCGCGGCACGGGAGACGAAGAACGCGGCGGGCCGGGCGGCCGGCGTCCTGCGGGTCGGCTTCCTGGCCAGCGCCGCCAACGAGGCGACGCAGCACATCGTCGCCGAGTTCACCCGCCGCCGGCCGGGCCGGCGGGTCGACATGCGGCAGGCCGCCTGGTCCGACCCGACCGCGGGACTCGCCGACGGGGACGTGGACGTCGCCCTGCTGCGGCTGCCCTTCCCCGGCCAGGACGCGCTGCGGGTGACGGAGCTCTTCACCGAGCCGCGCTGGATCGTGCTCCCCGCGGCCCACCCCCTCGCCGCCCGCGAGCTGATCCCCTTCCGCGACCTCTGGGACGAGCCGTTCGTGGCGGCCCCGGCCGAATCGGGCCCCTGGCGGGACCACTGGCTCGCCTCCGACGAACGCGACGGACGGCCGGTCCGCGTCGGCGCCGTCACCGACCGGCCCGACGACTGGCTCAGCGCGGTCGCCAACGGTTACGGCATCGCCCTCGCCCCCGCGTCCGCCGCCCGCTACTACGCCCGCCCCGGCATCGTCTACCGCCCCGTCACCGGCGTCAGCCCCAGCCGCGTCGGCGTCGCCTGGGCTCCCGCCGACGACACCGACACCGCCGTCCAGGACTTCGTCAACTGCTGCGTGGACGGCGTGCGCCGAGGCGCGGGCGGCCTCACGTGACGGCGAGCGTCGTCACGCCGGTCGCGCCCGTGAAGCCGGTGGCGAGGCATTCCAGCACCCCCGGCTGCGGCAGCGTGATGACCTGCACCACGGTCCGGCCCCGGAAGCGGCCCTCGGCGACCGTGCCCGTGATCGTGGTGACGACCTGACCCGCCACCGCGGTGCTGCTGCCGCTGAGCTCGGCGACGCTGGAATCCCCGGTGTTCCATGTGAAGGTGCGCCGGGTGGTGAACCCTTCCAGGAGATCGTTGCAGCCGGCGGAGAGGGTGAAGTGCTCCTCGTACGACCCGCTCGTCACCTCGCCCGTGCCGTCGGTGCACCGGGTGAAGCGCCCGTGGGTCGTGATGGCGATGTCCCGGGGCTTGAGGGTGACTCCCGGGCGGTAGCTGACGGACTCGGTGCCCTGGCACTGCAACGGCCCGTCCTGGCGCGGGCGTTCGCCGGTGGACGCCGAGGCCGGTGCGGTCGAGACCAGCGCGATGAGGGCCGTGGCCAGTGCGGCGGAACGCGTCCATGCTCTCTTGAGGGCCATGTGCGGTCTCCTTCGAGGTGGGTGACGTGAGGTAGGCGATGCCCGGTCCCCGCACCGGTGAGACAGGCGCGCAGGAGTGAGACGGGACGGGCGGTCTCACGGGAGGGCGTATGACGACGCGTACGCGCCCGGCCGGAGCGGCGGCCTGTTCTCCGCGGTCTCCGCTGCGCGTAGCCTGGTCGAGGCCCTTCAGAGCCGCGCCGGTCCCGACCCTGGAGTGTGATGGACGCCCTGAAGAACGGCACGCTGGAAGTACCCGGCGCGAGGCTCCACTTCGAGGTGCGGGGCTCCGGGCCGCTCCTGCTGCTCATCGCGGGCGGCGGCTCCGACGCGGCCGTCTTCGAGCGTGCGGCGGCCGTCCTCGCCTCGGGTCGCCGCGTCGTCACCTACGACCCGCGCGGCAATTCGCGCAGCACGCTCGACGGCCCGCCGACGGACCAGCGGATCGAGACGCACACCGAGGACGCCTGCCGGCTGCTGGACCACATCGGCGCGGCGGACGAGCCGGTCGATGTGTTCGGCAGTTGTTCGGGGGCACTGGTCGCGCTCGACCTCGCCGCGCGCCATCAGGACCGGATCCGGTCGGTGGTCGCGCACGAGCCGCCCGCGATGACGCTGCTGCCGGACGCCGATCGGCACCTGGCGTTCTTCGACCACGTCCACGAGGTGTTCCGCCGCGACGGCGTCGCCCCGGCCCTGCGCGAGCTCGAAGTCGTCTTCGGCGGCCGCCCCGCGCCGGAGCTGCCCGAGGCACACGACAACAGCGCGTTCTTCCTGGCCCATGTGGTCCGCCCGTCGACGCGCTTCGTCCCCGATCTCACCGCGCTCCGCGGTGTGGCGGACAGGATCGTGCCGGCAGGCGGCCACGACTCGCGTACGCATGCCATCCACCGCCCGGCGAGAGCCCTCGCCGAACGGCTCGGCCGCGCGCTCGTGGAGTTCCCCGGCGGCCACGCCGGCTACGCGAAACACCCGGCCGAGTTCGCCGAACTGCTCGTCGGTGTGCTCGCCGCCGCGGCGGCCCCGGCCTCAGCACGGCCGGGGGGCTGAAGCCGTGCGGATCCTGATGGGCGCGCAGAACTGCGGCTTCGGTCCGGCCTCCGAACTCGTCGCGGTCTCGCGGCTGCTCTCCGGCCACGAGCGGGTGTTCGTGGGCGACGGCGTGGCGGCGGCGTTCGCGTGGCGCAACGCGGACGCCTTCGACGAGATCCGGGAGGCCGCCTGCGGCTGGGCGGCAGGGGCCGGGACCGATCCGGTCGACGACCTGGTGAACTCCAGTGACCAGGTGGTCTCGGTGATGGACGCCGCCTTGGTCGTGCGGGCCGTCGTCGCGCGCCGGCCGGTGGTCCTGGTGGACAGCCTGCTGAGCTTCTGGCAGACCGGCCGCCCGCTCACCGAGATCCGCGAGCTGTGCGCGAGCATGCCGCGCTCGTCCTTCGCGGAGGCCGCGCGGCACCTGGGACGCCTCTCACCGCACGAGCACGTCATCGCGGCGCACCTGCTCGCCACCCACAGCGTGGTGCAGAACTTCCCCGGCGCCACCCGGCGCATGGCCGAGCTCGCCGGTCCGGCCACGCGTCGCACGATGCATCTGACCGGCTCGGTCATCGACGTCGAAGGTCTGCGGAAGGTGTCGGCCGATGCGGAACCCACCTGGGATCTGCTGGTCAACGTCGGCGGGTTCAAGAACTTCCTGCTGGATTTCGACGTCAACAACGCCTACGTACGGCTGCTCCACCGGTGGCTTCCGGACCTGCTGCGGGACTGGGCGCGGTTCCGGCGCGTCCTGGTCTGCGGCGGCCCCTTCGGCGGGCATCGGGAGCGGACCGTCTCGGCCGCGGGACGGCGGGCCGACTGCCGCTTCCTGCCCCAGCGGGAACTGCTGCCGCACGTGGCGACCGCACCCGACTACCTCCTCGCCCCCGGACTGACCGCGCTGCACGAGTCGCTGGCTCTGGGGCGGCTTCCCTTGGCCCTCCACGAACAGCACTACGCGCACGTCTTCACCGTGCGGCGACTCGGCGGCACCCGCTTCGGCCGGGACGCCGGGCGGTTCGCGGACGTCCTGCCCGGCCACCCCGTACCCGAGGACGACTTCGCCGGGACCGCCGCCCTCGTGGAGCTCGCGGGCCGGGTCCTGGAGGACGACGGCCTCTACGCGCGATTCCGGCGGACGTTCAACGAACGGATCGAACACTACGTTTCACTCACCCCGGCGCAGCGGTCGCGAGGCGTCGAGGAACTGCGGGACGTGCTGGGCGGCGAGCCGCTCTCCTCGGTGCTGGCGAGGATCATCGAGCACCGCGGCCCCCGGTGAACCGGACCGCGCACCGCATCCGTACGGTGCGCGGTCCGGTCGGGCACCGTACGTCAGGCGGGCAGGTTGCTCTCGATGGCCGCCACGACCTCGGCGGCGTCCGGCTCGGTCTGCGGGGCGAAGCGTGCCGCCACGGTGCCGTCGGGGGCGACGAGGAACTTCTCGGGTTTCCTCTCTGAGGACACCGCCGCGTAGCGGTGGTGCGGACGACGACCACCCGCAGCACCGACCACAAGATCCGCCGGACAGGCCTTAGCGGCTGAGCGACCGCTCGGCGACGTGCGCGAGCCTGTTCTCGAATACCTTTGCCGCGTCCGGCGTGATCGTTTTTAGGGCGACCATACTCGTCAGGATGACGTCGCAGAGTTCGGTCTGTACGTCGTCCCATGTGTGGCTGTTTCCCTTGCGCGGGTTGGAGCCGCTGACGCCGTGGACTGCCTCGGCGACTTCGCCGGCTTCCTCGCTGATCTTGAGTACGCGCAGCAGACGCGCCATTTCTGGTGAGACGGTGCTTTCTGCGTCGAGCCATTCGACGAGCCGCTCGACGGTGTCCCAGGTCTCTTGCACGTCGTGCTCCGAGTTCTGTTTCAGGGGGTGCGGTCATGCGTGCTGGGTGGGGCTGGTGGCGACGCTACCGGGGGTGCCGGGACGGCGGCGGCGATTCGGTCGGCTGCATCCGATGGGGTGCTGCTGGCTGTGTCGACAACCAGCACCGTGACGCCCATGTCCCGGAGCGTCTGCGCGGCCAGACGGTACAGCTCGACCTCGCGGGCCGGCGCCGCGGGGTCCCTCTCGAACCGGTGATGTGCTCCTCGGGCCGTGAGACGCCGTGTGATCGTCTGTGGGTCGGCCGTGAGGATCACGGCCAGGTGCGGCAGCAGGATGTCGGCGTTCAGGTCGAGCAGGAAGCGCTCGGGTACTTGGTCGAGGCGCTGTACGACGAGGGTGGAGGCGAGGTAGTGGTCGCACACGACGGTCTCGCCGCGGTCGAGGTGGGGCTGTATCTCGGTGTTGATGTGGTCGTAGCGGTCGGCGGCGACGAGGCAGGCGAGCGCGCGTCCGTGGATCTGGTCGGCGTGGGCGCGGGTGAAGCGGCCGAGGGCGCTGTGCGACGGCTCGGTCGTGGCGTGAACCGGGGTGCCGCGGCTGTGCAGCAGTTCGGCGAGCGTGACGGCTGTTGTGGACTTCCCGACGCCGCCGGGACCGTCGAGGGTGATGAACAGGCCGGAGGCGTCCGTCATGCTGTCGCCCTCTCTGCGCGGCTGCGGGCGTGCTGTTCGCGGGCGAGGGCGGCGAGGGTGGTGCGGAGCGTGGGCAGGGGGACGCCGCCGAACTGGATGCCGACGGAGAAGCTGAATTCGTCGCGGGCGCGCAGGGACTCGTCGGCGCCGTGGTCGGTCAGGTCGACGTCGGCATAGGCGAGCAGCTTGTCGGGGTCGTGGCCGTCGTCGGTGAGCTGCTGCCATATGGGGGTGCCGGGGTAGGGGCGGAACTCGAAGACGGAGGCGCGGAAGCGGCCGGGCAGGGTGTCGGCGAGGTGCCACAGGTTCTGGATGTGGCGCACGGTGGCGTCGAGGTCGTCGGGCTGCTCGCCGGGGTAGCCGAGGATGAAGTACCCCTTGACGCCGATGCCGCGTTGGAGGAGTCGGCGGGTGACGGTCTCGGTCATGTCGGCGGTGATGCGCTTGTCCATGGCGTGCAGGATGCGGTCGCTGCCGGATTCGATGCCGAGGGCGACCTCGCGTAAGCCGTTGTGGGCGAGGGTGTCGAGCAGGGCGTCGTCGGCGCGGTGCAGGACGTTGATGCGGCCGGTCGCGTCCCAGACGTAGCGGTTGCCGATGCGGTGCTCGGTGAACGCCTGCATGGTGGGGCGGACGATGCGGGCGGCGCCGAGGAACAGGTCGTCGACGAACCGGAAAGCGGTCGTGTCGAACTCGGCGTGAAGGTGGTCAAGTTCGGCGATGATGTTCTCGGGTGAGCGGGTGCGGATAGTGATGTCCGGGTTGGCGGAGACGGCGGCGCCGCAGAATCCGCAGTCGTACGGGCACCCGCGGGAGCCGACGATGCTCGCCTCGGTACGGCCGTCCTCGGCCCGGTAGGGGTCCTGGGTGAGGTACACGCGGTCGACGAGCGGTAACTCGTTGACGTTGGGGGCGAGCCACTGCGCTGTGTCCTTGCCGTGGGCGATGCCGACCGCGGTGGTGCCGAGCAGGCGGTCGCGCCACATGACACCGGGGAGTTCGGCGCGGCGTTTGCCGTTGTCGAGCAGGGCGGCGACGCGGGATTCGCCCTCGCCCACCACCAAGGCGTGTAAGCGGGACATGCGGGGGTCGGCGAGGATGCGATGCGGCATGGCCTTTGCGTGGTGCCCTCCGACCATGAGCGCGATGCTCTCGTCGAGGCCGGCGGCGATGCGGGCTGACAGGTCGTAGGTCGGCGCGAGCAGGTTCATCCCGACCCAGCGGGGGCGCGCGGCATTGATGACGGCGAGGGTCTGGCCGATGCCGAGCCCGTGCGCCTCGGCGTCGAGGACGCCCACGTTGTAGCCGGCGTGGGCGGCGTAGGTGGCGATGTAGGCGAGCCCGAGGACGGGCAGGGTGTAGTCGTTGATCCGCGGACGCAGGCTGTAGTCGCGCAGCGGTGCGTTGACGAACAGGGCGTCGAGTTCCCGTAAGGGGTCAGCGCCGGCGATGAGGTCAGGTGCGGTCGGCTGGTGCTCCGTTGTGCTCGGCTGTGCGGGCATGGGTCCCCCAAGCGAGAGTGAACAGGGTCAGGGCATGGAGCTGCGGTCGGTCGGGCGCGCAGCGCTGCCAGGCGGCGGCGAACGCGCGCTCGCCGTCGGGCAGGGGTGCGTCGGGTGCTGCGCGGCGGGCCCAGGTGCGCACGGCGAGGTCGCCGTGCGGGTAGACGGCGAAGTCGCCGGTGTAGTCCGCGGCGGCGGCGGAAGCGGTCCACGGGCCCACGCGCGGGATGGCGTCGAGGGCCTTGACGAGGTCGTCGGCGCCGAGCCCGGCCCAGTTGTCGCCGTGCTGCTGGTAGGCCGCGGCGGCGGCCTGCAAGGCGGTGCGGTGGAAGGCCGCGCCGACTCGGCGGAACGCGTCGTCGGGCAGGCTGAGGGCGACGTCGGGGGCGGGCGTGAGCGTAACGGGCCCGTGCGGGGTGTCGCGGGTACCGTGGGCGGCACACCAGCGGAGGTAGAGGGCGCGGGCCTGTGCGGCGCGTACGACCTGCCGGAGGATCGCCGTGGTGATGGCGTCCCACAGGGACGGATTCGGCAAGCGTACGACCGTGCCGAGGGCGGTCAAGGCGTCATGCAATGGGGCGGGTGCGGTCGTGGGCACGTCGTTGGCCGGGGTGCGGTTGATGCGCGGTGGTGCGTCGACGGTCTTGTCGAGGGGGAGCAGGGCGAGGTCTGTCCCGCTCCAGCGGGCTGACCACGCGGCATCGCGTACCAGGACGGCGCGGGTCGTGCTGCTGTCGGCATGGGGTGTCCATGCCGGATGGTCGGTGATGAGCGTTGTCACGGTGTCCCCTGGTTCCTCTGGTGAGTGATGGCCCAGGATCGTAGGGGCACGGCGAGGCGCGCCCGCGAGTTTTGGCCGGAACCGCCCCACCCATCCTGAGCGTTGCTGCTGTCGGAGGGCGGGGCGAAACGGTGCTGGAGGACGACGGCCTCTACGCGCGATTCCGGCGGACGTTCAACGAACGGATCGAACACTACGTTTCACTCACCCCGGCGCAGCGGTCGCGAGGTGTCGAGGAACTGCGGGACGTGCTGGGCGGTGAGCCGCTCTCCTCGGTGCTGGCGAGGATCATCGAGGACCGCAGCGCTGGGTGAACCGGACCGCGCACCGTGTCCGTACGGTGCGCGGTCCGGTCCGGCACCCGGCCGTCAGGCGGGCAGGTTGCTCTCGATGGCCGCCACGACCTCGGCGGCGTCCGGCTCGGTCTGCGGGGCGAAGCGTGCCGCCACGGTGCCGTCGGGGGCGACGAGGAACTTCTCGAAGTTCCAGCGGATGTCGCCGGTGTGGCCTCCGGCGTCCGGGGTGGGGACGAGCCCGTCGTACAGGGCGTGCCGGCCGCCCCCGTTGACCTCGGCCTTCTCGGTCATGGGGAAGGTCACCCCGTACGTGGCCGAGCAGAACTGGGCGATCTCCTCGGACGTCCCGGGCTCCTGGCCCATGAACTGGTTGCAGGGGACGCCGAGGACGGTGAAGCCCCGAGCGGCGTACCGCTCGTGCAGCCGCTCCAGGCCGGCGTACTGGGGAGTCAGGCCGCACTTGGAGGCCACGTTGACGACGAGCACGGCCTTGCCCCGGTACTGCCGCAGGTCCGCGGAGCCGCCCTGGAGCGCGTTGATCTCTACTTCATGAATGGACATGTGTCCGGATGTTAGTTGCCTTCGGCGGATCGCACGGCCGGATCCGCCGGCGATCACCGGGGAGCGAGCACGGAACGGAACTCCTCGGTGGTCGTCAGCAGCGCGTCCCCCGCGAAGCGCAGCGCGGCCAGCGAGCGCTCGCCGGCCTCGGCGTTGCCCGCCCCGCAGGCGTCGGTGACCACGACCGGGACGTAACCGAGGTCCGCCGCGTGGCGCACGGTCGGCTCGATCCCGATCTCCATGGCGACCCCGACGACGGCCACCGTCGTGATCCCGCAGTCGCGCAGGGCGATGTCGAGCCATGTGCCCTCGAAGGCCGACATGGTGATCTTGTCGAGCACCGCCTCCCGCTCCGTGGGCCGCAGCTCGGGCAGGAGCTGGGTGTGCGCGGCGTCCGGAGGGAAGGGGGAGACCACGTCGGCCGCCCGCCCGGCTCGCTGCCAGCCCCGCCACATGCGCAGCTGGGAGACGCCCATCAGCTCGGCGGGAAGGGTGACATGGCGCAGGAAGTACGTGCGGACTCCCGCCGCGCGGGCCGCTCCGACCACCTCCGTCACCCGGCTGACGACGCGGTCGCGCTCGCCGATCTGCTCCAGGATGCCGACCTGCATGTCGTACACCAGCAGCGCCAGGCGTCGCGGGTCGCACGCCTCCTCCAGTGAATGGGGAACGGCGAGACCGTTTCGTTCGTCCATGGGCGCGACGCTATCCGCTGTCCCGGCCATGCGCGCGCACGCGCGCGGAACGGTTCCGGGAACCTTGCGCAGACGTGACCAAACCCGGGCGCGGGAAAAGCGAGTTGCAGGGTAGAACCGAATCGCGGGCAGAGCAGGGAGAGGCGTGCCGCTTCCGGCCGTGCGGCCCGCGCCCGCCGCCACCCCCTCGACAGGAAGCCACGCCATGACGATCTATCAACACCTGCCGCACCCGCACATCGCCGCGCGGGACGCCCGGGGACCGGTGAAGGTCACCGACCAGCACCCGCGCGGCAGCGCGGTCACCCGGTTCAACACGAAGGTCGCGATCGTCGTCACACGGGCGGTCGGCAGCATGTGGTGCGCCTACGCCTTCGCCCTCTTCGACCTGATCAGCCTCCCGGACGCGATCGACGCGGGCGCGGCGGCCATCGTCTCCTGGGTGGCGCAGACGTTCCTCCAGCTCGTCCTGCTGTCCGTCATCATGGTGGGCCAGAACGTACAGGCCGCGGCGTCGGACAAGCGCTCCGAAGCGACCTTCCACGACGCGAGCGCGACCCTGCACGAGATGGCACACCTTCAGGGCCACCTCGCCGCACAGGACGCGCTGCTGACACGGATAGCGGAGAAGATCGGCCTCGAACCGGTGCCGGTCATCGACCCGCCGACGACCGAGGACCCGGCCCAGCGGCCCGCGGAGTGACCGCCGGACCCTCGCCGAGGAGCTCCAGGGATGCCCGGCGGCCCGGCGCTGTCACGGCCTCTCGCCGCCCCCGTCCCGCGTCACCGCCAGCAGTGCCATGTCGTCGCTGATGCGGCCGCCGGTGTGGTGGCGGACATCGTCGAGCAGGGCGTCGAGGAGGGCGTCCGGGCCGGGGAAGGTGCGGCCGGGGAGGTGGGTGCCGGGGTCGTAGAAGGTCCCGGCGCGGTTCCGTGCCTCGGTGAGGCCGTCGGTGTAGAGGAGGAGGGTCGTGCCCGGAGGGAAGGGCAGGGTGTCGGTCCGGTCCTCGTCGGCGCCGAATTCCCCCAGCGCCAGCGGGAGGGCCGGTACGGACGGTTCCACGCTGCGCACCTCGCCGCCGTGCAGGAGCAGGGGCGCAGGATGGCCGCGGTTGACCAGCCGTAGCTCGTCGCCGCGGTGCGGGATCTCGGCGAGCACACCGGTGACGAAGCCTTCGGTCTGTTCCGGCCCCTGCCGCCGCCGCGCCTCCCGAACCAGCGCCCGTTCCAGCCTGGCCGCGATCCGGACGAGGGTGGGCTCCTCGTCGGCGGCCTCCCGGAACACCCCCAGCGCCACGTCCACCGCCTTGACGGCGTCCATCCCCTTGCCCCGCACGTCACCGACCAGGCAGCGCACGCCGTACGGGGTGTCCTGCACGCCGTACAGATCACCGCCGATCTGCGCGCCCTTCACGGCCGACTGGTAGCGCACGGCGATCCGCAGGTGCCCGATCGCGGACGGCGGCTCGGGCAGCACCGCGCGCTGCACGGCGAGGGCGATCTTGCGCGCCGATTGCAGCCGGACGTCGCTGAAATACATGAGGCGGTTGACGACGACGGCGAAGACCGAGACGGTCGCGACCGCCGCGAGCTCGCTGCGCCCGCCGGAATCCCCGATGAACCCGAAGTGGGTGAGCAGCGCGAAGTCGGCGGCGCAGGCACCGATGCCCGCCAGGATCGTCGCGCGCAGGGACAGCAGCGCGGCGGCGGTCATGGGCGCGGCGGTGTAGAACGCCTCGGCGCTGAAGTGCGGGGAGGTGTTGTAGTCGAGGAGCGCGCCCACGACGAGCAGGAGGACGGGCAGGAGCTGGAGGTGGCGCAGGCACCAGCGCCCCACGGCAGTGCGCCTCGCACCCGGTGCCCTCACGTGCCCGCTCCCGCTCTCTCGTGCCGTGACACGCTCAAGCATCCTCGGGCCGGATTGCGCCTGCCAATCGTGGTGCGGCCGTACGGGTACGCGGTGGCCGGCCCGGTCCGCGACCACGGCAGGTCAGCGACCTCCGGGCAGATCGGGCGGGGGCCCGCGCGGCCGGGCGTCCGCCGGAGGGCCGGGTGGTCCTCGCCGGGGGAGCGGAGCGGGGCCCGGCACGGCGGGGCATTCCCCGTCGGCCCCGCGGCTCCATGGGCGAAGCCGGGTATCCATCAGGTTGTGATCACCTGTCGCCGCGCGCTCGCCGCCCTCGCCGTCGGTTCACTCGTGTTCCCGCTGTTCGCCGCGGGCTCGTCCCCTGGCCGCCCCGTGGCCGTCGAGTCCTCGCCGATCGCGACGGGACGGCCGGCGTGATCGAGGCGAGCCGGCTGGCGGGTGTGGACGCCCGCGCCTTCACCGGCGACCCGGCCTTCGGCCGCGTGCCGTTGGCGGCGCTGCGCGACCCCGCCTACCTCGACCGGCGCGCTGCCCTGATCTCGCCCACGACCGCGGTGCACCCCGTGCGCCCCGGTCCGGCGGGGCCCTCCGGCGCCCGGTCCGGCAACGACACGACCAGTCAGGTCGGCATCGTGGACGCCTATGGCAACGCCCTGTCCATGACCACCACGGTCAACATGAACTTCGGGGCCGGTTTGGAAGCGCGGGGGATCGCCCTCAACAACGTCCTCACCAACTTCTCCCGTGCGCCGGGCACCGGCGACCCCGACGCCATGGAGCCGCGCAAACGCCCGGTCACGTCGATGGCTCCCACCCTCGTCCTCGCTCCCGGCGGCAAGATCCGCCTGGTCGCCGGATCGGCGGGCGGCGACGGCATCCCGGACTACGTCGCCCAGCAGGTCCTCGGCACTCTCGTCCACGGCATGAGCCCGCGCGAGGCCCTGGCGCAGGGCCACGTCAGCGGCCAGACGGCCGTCGCGGACTGCGGCGGGCAGCCGGACGTCCGGTCCGATGCCGAGAAGGGCACAGCGGCCGAACGCCTCCTGCCCCGGCTCACCGCGCTCGGCCACCCGTGCGTCGCCGCGGTCCCCTTGCGCAGCGGGGCCGCGCTGATCGAGGTGACGGCGGGAGGCCACCTGCGCGGTGCCGCGGATCCACGCCGTGACGGCGCCGCTGCGGGCGGTTGAGCCGGCGCGCCGCGTACTTCAGGGGACCGCTCGCCGCACGGGTGAGGCGTCAGACGGTGGGGGCACCGGCCACGCGGCGCTCGCCGCCGTTGCGCTCCTGCCAGGCCCTGTAGACGTCGACCGCCGCTTCGCGTGCCTCGTGGCGCATGGGCAGTCGGCGCTCCGTGTAGTCCTTGGCGAACTCGTCGTAGAAGGTGTCGAGTTCGAAGTATTTGCGGTCGTCCACGTAGTGGGGCTCGTAGGCGTCGCGGGTGGTGAGGAAGACGACCTCGTCGGGGGAGCAGTAGTAGAGCGAGCCCAGGCACATGGGGCAGGGGTGGGCCAGGACGTAGATGGTGGTGCCCGTCAGGTGCTCGGTGCCCAGCTTCACGCACGCTTCGCGGATGGCGAGGATCTCGGCGTGGGCGGTGGGGTCGTTGGTCTGGGTGACCTTGTTCGGGCTCTCGGCGAGGATCTCGCCGTCCTTGACGATGACGGTCGCGAACGGGCGGCCGCCCTCGGCGACGTTGCGGCGGGCGATGTCGATGGTGCGCTGGGCGAAGTCCACGGAAACTCCTCGGGAATCGGTGAATCGGTGAAGCGGTGAAGCGGGAGGGGCGGGCCGACGCGACCCGCCCCCACCTGGCTGATGCAGGATCAGAAGGGCTTGGTCGGCAGGTACTTGCCGTCCAGGGTGATGACGGCGCGCTCGCCGCCCTCGGGGTCGGCGACCTTCTTCACGTCC